>JAFOCH010000012.1 GCA_017381395.1 Clostridia bacterium | reverse complement strand
TTTAGCAATAGTGGAGAAAAAGAAGTATGAAAAAAAGTGATTTTTATTACGATTTGCCCGAAAACCTGATAGCTCAAACGCCTGTCGAGCCGCGAAACAGCTCGCGAATGATGGCGGTTGATAGGAAAAGTGGCAACATCGAGGATAAAAACTTCTATAATTTGTCTGAATATTTGCGTGAGGGCGACTGCCATATTCTCAATAATACCCGCGTGCTTCCTGCACGTATTTTCGGGGTAAAAGAGGATACGGGAGCGGTTGTTGAATTTGTCCTTTTGAAGCAGATTGAGAATATGGTTTGGGAATGTCTTGCAGGACCGGGCAGAAGGGCAAAGCCGGGAACGAGATTTTCTTTCGGTGAAGGGCTCATGTACGGCGAAGTTCTCGACGCAAAAGAGGGTAACCGTCTGGTCAAATTCGAATGTGACGGAGTGTTCTTTGACGTGCTCGATAGGGTGGGTCAAATGCCTCTGCCGCCGTATATTCACGAAAAGTTGAATGACAAGGAACGTTATCAAACTGTATATTCAAAAGAGCTTGGCTCGGCGGCAGCACCTACGGCAGGACTTCATTTCACGCCCGAAATGATCGACGAGCTGCGTGACATGGGAATAAATATCGGTTACGTCACCCTGCACGTCGGACTTGGTACCTTCCGCCCTGTAAAAGAGGACGATATCCAGAAACATAAAATGCACTCGGAGCGTTATTTTATGCCGAAGGAAACGGCAAAGCTTATCAATGATACAAAGAAAAATGGCGGTCGAGTTATCTGCGTCGGTACTACCGGATGCAGAACGGTTGAAAGTGTCTATTCCTTTGCTTTTGAAAATGATGGCGACAAGCTCGACTATATTCTAGATGGGGATAAAAAGAAACTGCTTTTACCTGAAGAAATCGATTTTTCGGGTGATACCGATATTTTCATTTATCCGGGCTACGAGTTTAAGTGTATGGACGGGCTGATTACTAATTTTCACCTGCCCGAAAGTACTCTCATAATGCTTGTTTCGGCATTCCTTGGATATGATAATACTATGAACGCGTACAGGTCAGCGGTCGAAAAGAAATATCGCTTTTTCTCATTTGGCGACGCTATGCTGATTCTGTAAAAGATGTCGCAAAAAGATTAAAATAATGTAATTATGTAAACAAGATAAAAAAGATACAGGAGATTTATTTAATGTACAAGCTGATAAAAAAACAGGGCAACGCGCGAAGAGGTAGCTTTGAAACGGTACACGGCACGGTGCAAACACCTGCCTTTATGAATGTAGCTACCGCAGCGGCAATAAAGGGCGGAATTTCCGCCTACGATTTAAAGGATTTACGTTGTCAGGTTATGCTGTCGAATACCTATCACCTTAATCTTCGTCCGTCAAGTGAGGTTGTAAAGGAAGCGGGTGGACTTCATAAATTCACCGGCTGGGACGGACCAATTTTGACTGATAGCGGCGGATTTCAGGTCTTTTCACTTTCGTCACTGCGAAAGATAAACGAGGACGGAGTAACCTTTGCTTCCCATATCGACGGCAGACGAATTTTTATGGGTCCTGAGGAAAGTATGCAGATTCAGTCCAACCTCGCTTCTACGATTGCGATGGCCTTTGACGAATGTGTCGAAAACCCTGCAACCTATGAATATACAAAGCAATCTGCCGATCGCACTGTCCGTTGGCTTGAACGGTGCAAAAAGGAAATGGAACGTCTTAATTCGCTTGAGGATACGATCAATAAAAATCAGCTTCTTTTCGGCATAAATCAGGGAAGCACCTATGAGGATTTGCGTATTGCCAACATGAAGCAGATTGCCTCTCTCGATATGGACGGATACGCAATCGGCGGACTTGCCGTTGGCGAATCTGCCGAGGATATGTACCGAATTATCGAGGCAGTCGAACCCTTTATGCCAAAGGATAAAATCCGCTATTTAATGGGAGTAGGTACACCTGCAAACATTCTCGAAGCGGTGGATAGGGGAGTTGACCTTTTCGACTGTGTAATGCCGAGCCGAAATGCTCGTCACGGACACCTTTTCACTTCTAATGGAACGATAAATATTAACAATAATAAATACGAGCGTGATTTCACCCCGATTGACGAAAAGTGCGGATGCCCCGCCTGCCGAAATCATACCAGAGCGTATATCCGTCACTTGTTAAAGGCGGACGAAATGCTCGGACACCGACTTTGCGTTATGCACAATCTGTGGTTTTACAATACCTTTATGGAAAAGATACGTTTGGCAATCGACGAGGATCGTTTCCCTGCATTCAAGGAGGAAATGCTCGCCACTGTTTGCCGCAGAATTTAATAATTTAAGCTGAATTTATTAACATTTACGGCTAAAAATGTTCACCCTTTCACAAAATCTTGTGGAAGGGTGTTTTTTTATGCACAATGCACGAAAAAAAGTCGAAAAATTTTTTATGTTAACTATTGCAAAATTAGTGTAGTGGTTGTATAATAACATTAAAAGAACAGTGAAGTGGTGCTAAATGGTGCAAAATGGTGTAAAAACAGAAGGGAGGATGTTACTTTGACAGGTACTTTTTTTCACAATGTTGATAAAAAAGATCGTATCTTCATACCGGCCAAGATTCGCGAAGAGCTTGGCTTATCCTTCGTAATGTCCATTCCGTTCGACGGACAGCCCTGTATCTCGATTTACACCAAGGAATACTGGGACAGCATGAAGCAGAGAATCGACGCTCTTCCGTATCAGGAAAAAATGCTCATCATGCGTGTTATTGGACCGCTCACCGATGATAATACAGTTTGCGACGCACAGGGTAGAGTACACATTCCCGCCGAGCTGAAAAAGCACGCAGGACTGAGCGACAAGGTTTGCATCATCGGTACGTCCGAAACGCTCGAAATCTGGAACGAAGAAACATGGCAAGCATGCAAGGCGCAGGAAGAAAGCGAAGGACTTGCTAATATTCTCGGTCGAATTTCACTTTAATTTCTGATTTGGAGCGAATAAATGGAATTCAATCATATTTCAGTATTATTAAATGAATGTATAGATACATTAAATATAAAGCCGGACGGAATTTATATCGACGGCACAGCCGGTGGAGCAGGTCACTCCTGCGAAATTGCAAAGCGGCTCACAACGGGTCGCCTGATTTCGCTTGATAAGGATCCCGACGCGATAAAGACGGCGACCGAAAGATTGGCTCCGTATAAATGCGCAACGGTAGTTGATTCCGACTTTTCGAATTTTGATTCGGTTCTTTCTTCACTCGGGATCGAAAAGGTTGACGGAATCTTACTTGACCTTGGAGTTTCATCACACCAAATCGATACGGCTGAACGTGGCTTTTCCTTTCACGCTGACGCACCGCTCGATATGAGAATGTCCCAGCAGGGCAGAAGCGCAGCCGATTTTGTTAATGAAGAAAGCGTCGAAACGCTTGCACGAGTAATTCGTGACTATTCGGATGAAAAATTTGCATTCAAGATAGCCAAGGCGATCGTCGCCACTAGGGAAAAGGCACCGATTGAAACCACCCTTCAGCTTGCCGAAATCGTAGCATCAGCGGTACCTGCCGCGGCAAGAAGG
>JAFOCH010000064.1 GCA_017381395.1 Clostridia bacterium | reverse complement strand
GAGCTTAACGCCAGTCTTTTCCTTTACAAGCTCGGTGCGCTCAAAGTCGGATTTTTTAGACGCTTCAACCTGATAATCTCTGACAGCGTCAATGTTCGAAAGCCTGTCAGCCCACTTTTCAATAAGTGGATGTTCAGGCGAAATTACCATATATGTAGCGCCAAAAAGTGTATCGGGACGGGTTGTGTAAATCATCAAATCGTCACCGAGAGTGGTTTCGAATTTAACCTCTGCACCGGTTGAACGGCCAATCCAGTTGCGCTGCTGAGTCTTTACCCTTTCGATATAATCTACGGTATCGAGGTCATTGAGCAAACGCTCGGCATAAGCGGTAATTTTAAGCATCCACTGACTCTTTGTTTTGTGAATTACTTCACTGCCGCATCTTTCGCATACGCCGTTTACAACCTCTTCGTTAGCGAGAACGCATTTACAAGAGGTACACCAGTTTACAGCCATCTCCTTTTTATAAGCGAGGCCTTTTTTAAACATTTGAAGGAAAATCCACTGTGTCCACTTGAAATATTCAGGGTCGGTTGTGTTAATTTCGCGCGACCAATCGAAAGAGAATCCGAGTGATTTAAGCTGTCTCTTGAAATTTGCTACGTTATTCTTTGTAACGATTTCGGGATGAACGTGATTCTTTATCGCAAAGTTTTCGGTCGGGAGACCAAATGCGTCCCAGCCGATCGGATATAGAACATTGTATCCTTCGAGTCGCTTCTTACGGCAAATAATATCAAGCGCTGTGTATGAACGGGGATGACCTACGTGAAGTCCCTGTGCCGACGGATACGGAAACTCTACCAATCCGAAAAAGCTGGGCTTATCGCTGTCATTCTTTGCATGGAAAACGCCACTTTCGTCCCATTTGTCCTGCCATTTCTTTTCAACGCTACTAAAATCGTATTTCATCTTTATTCCCCCTGCTGAGCTATAAATTCGCTAATGTCAATAATTTTTCCGTCCTGCCACTGTTTATCGAGGGAATAAAACTCTCTCGCATCTGCGGTAAAAACATGAACAATAACGGTATCGTAATCAAGCAAAATCCAGCCAGTTGCCTTACCTTCAATGTGGTGCGGTTCAAGTCCAGCCTGTGAAAGCTTGAACTCAACCTCTTCGGCAAGAGAACGCACGTGAGTCGATGACGTACCGTTAGCTATAACAAAACATTCGGTCAAAATGGTGAGATCTCCCACCTCTATTGCCTGAATATCAGCTGCTTTTTTTGAATCGAGTGCCTGAACGGTAATCTTTAAAATTTCATTTGTTTTCATATCTATTCCTCACATATTCATAAACACTTGGTTATACGCGGCAATCGTATCGGGGTGAATCGCCTTTTCCTGATTTACAAGATCGACTACCGAAAATTTAAGCGCTTCCTTCATCGCGACCGTTAAATCCTCGCGAACTGCAATTCGCATTTCGTCAACGCCATCATAATCTCTATCCTGAGAAGTAAAATCAGCGAGATAAATTATCTTTTCGAGCAAGGTCATATCCGACTTTGCCGTGGTGTGATACCTAACCGCCGAAATAATTTCTTCATCGTCAATTTTAAGCTCACGTCTGATATATTCACTGCCGAGAATTGCATGCCATAACTTTGGCGCCTGTTTTTCAACATCGGTCAGTATTATATCAAACTCTTTAAACATTTTCAACATTTCTTCCTTAGAAATGTCCTTCATTATATCGTGCAAAACACCTGCAACATATGCTTTTTCGGTATCGCATCCGTATTTTTCAGCTAATTTTACCGCTTCCTCGGCAACGCAAAGGGAGTGAAAATATCTCTTTGGCGTGAGCTTCGGCCTTATAATTTCCTTATAATAAACATTCATTTTTTATCTTTTCACCTGAATAAATTATTATTCTCAATATATTCGCAAACCTTGTCTGGAACAAATTGCGAAACGTCCTCGTTATTAAATAGCTTTTGGCGAATTTCGGTTGATGAAATGTCGGTAACCTCTTCATCAATTACTATACATTTTCCGCCATCGTTTTCGATGATTTTAGCGTATTCCATAAGCTCGTCTGCCCCCTCTTTTCGAGGTAACGCACAGAAAGCGGTCAATTTAATCAACTCGTCATATTTATACCACGTTTGGAGGGTCAAAAACATATCCGCACCACAAAGCATAATAAACTCGGCATCAGGATATATTTCGTGCAATTTTGAGAAGGTTATGACACTATAACTCTTTTCCTTCGCCTTGATTTCAATATCCGAAACCTCGGTGTTTTCAAATTCGTCAAAGGCAAGTTTGCACATATTGAGTCGAACTACTGACGAAAGAAAGTCAGAACTAACGGATTTATGTGGCGGTAAAAACGTAGGAATCACAAGGGTTAAATCGGGTGAAATAACCACCTGCGCCTTTTTAAGCATTTCTACATGGCCAACGTGAACGGGATTAAATGTTCCGCCAAAAACAAGTATTCTCATTTTACAAGCACGATTTCCTTATGTTCTTTACTTTCGCGGTAAAGTATAAATTTGGAACCAATAACCTGAACTACATCCGCCTTTACCTTTACGGCAATTTCATCAGCAACCGCTCTAGACGTGGTTTGTGCATTTTCGAGAACGGTAATTTTAATAATCTCTCTCGCTTCAAGAGCATCATCAACCTGTTTAATCAGAGCGTCGCCAATGCCACCCTTTCCAACCTGAAAAATGGCCTGCATTCCGTTGGCAAGTCCGCGCAACTGCGCTCTCTGTTTACTTGTAAGCATATTTTAACCTCACTTTAATACTTCTTTAAGTTTGTCGCATAAAAGGCGCATTGCCTCACCTCTATGGCTGCATTCGTCCTTTTGCTCGGCGGTCATTTCGGCAAAGCTTAAATCACCAACTATGAACAGCGGATCGTAGCCGAAACCACCATTTCCGTGAGCTTCTCTAGCTATTTTCCCTTCACACTTTCCATTGACAAAGAAATAGTTATCCTCTGAAAAATAGCAACAAACCGAGCAAACAAAACGAGCCGTACGACTATCATCCGCGACATCGTTAAGCTTTGAAAGCAACTTTATATTATTCGCCTCGTCGGTCCCTTCATCGGAATATCGCGCCGAATAAACTCCGGGCTCACCATCAATAGCGTCAACGCAAAGTCCCGAGTCGTCAGCAATAGCGGGCAGTCCCGACTGAATTGATGCACTTCTCGCCTTTAACAACGCGTTTTCTTCAAACGTTATGCCGTTTTCCTCAACCTCGTCAAAAGGAAAGTCAAAGTCGGCTTCACATTTTACAGAAATGCCGAGTGGCATCAAAATCCTCTGCATTTCCTTTAATTTATTCGGATTTTTTGTAGCTAAAATAAAATCCATAATTACACTTCCGTATTAAATAATGCGTTGGCAAAATCCTCGGGGTTAAAGGGCTGCAAATCGTCAATCTGTTCTCCTACACCGATGAATTTAACGGGGATGTTCAGCTCGTCCTGAATAGTTACTACAACGCCGCCCCTTGCCGTTCCGTCAAGCTTTGTCAGTACGATACCGCTAATTTCGGTTACGTTGCTGAATTCCTTTGCCTGATTTACGGCATTTTGACCTGTTGTAGCATCAAGTACAAGCAGTGCTTCCATATCTGCGTCAGGTAATTCGCGGTGAACGATACGAAAAATCTTTGCAAGCTCGTCCATCAAATTTTTCTTATTATGAAGTCGACCTGCCGTATCGCAAATGATTACATCGCAACCCCTCGCCTTCGCGGTAGAAATTGTGTCAAATACAACTGATGCAGGATCGCTTCCCTCTGAGTTACTAATCATTGGCACACCGGCTCTTTCTGCCCATACGCCAAGCTGGTCAATAGCTGCCGCACGAAATGTGTCAGCCGCGCCAAGAATAACGCTTTTACCCTGATTTTTGAGTTGAAGCGCCATCTTTCCAATGGTAGTAGTTTTACCTGCGCCGTTAACACCGATAACGATGATTACCGACGGCTTTGTGGTGAGTTTAAGTTCAACGTCACCAGAAACTGTTTCGGAAACGATGTCCTTGATAATCCCTTTAATAAGTTGTGGGTCGGTGACACCATCTTTTTTTACTCTCACGCGAAGCTCTGCGCAAATTTTTTGAGCCGTCGAAACGCCTATATCCGACATAATGAGAATTTCCTCAAGCTCCTCAAACAGCTCCTCGTCAATTTTAGTAAAGCTGTTGATAACCGAGCCCAAAGCTCCCATAAATGAATCGCGTGTTTTTTTCAGTCCGTCACTGATTTTTTTAAAAAATCCCATTGTTTCTCCTAAT
>JAFOCH010000063.1 GCA_017381395.1 Clostridia bacterium | reverse complement strand
TATGCGCCGTCATCGAGGAAGTAATTATTCTTAAATGCGGCGTGACCGCTTGTTTCAATTGCAAGTGGTGCAATTTCGCCCGATTCACACAGTTCTACCGCCTTATCGATTACGTTCTTATATCCTCGGCGATAGCGATAATGCTTTGCGTTAAGCTCGTTTTCAATAAACACTTTAAGTCCGCTCGACGTAATCGAGTCGGTAACGATTGTTCCATTGGGATAATCCTCATAAGCGAGAACAGAAGCCAAAGCAACAAGTCGATTACGGTTGATTTCCTCGCCATCGGGACCAACTGCACCCGCGCGGTCAACGTCGGTGTCGAAAATTATACCGAGATCGGCTGATGCGGCAATGGTTGCCTTTGATGCGCATTCCATCGCATACTCATTTTCGGGATTCGGGATATGATTCGGAAATCTGCCGTCGGGCTCGAGATTGATGCTTCCCGAAACATCGGCTCCGAGGGGCAACAGTACCTTTTCGGCATAGAAGCCGCCCGCTCCGTTTCCTGCATCGACTGCGAATTTGAGGTTTTCGAGCGGCTTTGAGCCCTTTTCAGCACCCAATCCATCGCAAATCATATCACGCAGGTACTCGGCATACTGATCGAGGTAGTTGCAATCGGTAACGCTTCCACTACCGTCGATTTTTTCGTCATTCAGCGCAAGGGTGAGAATATCGGTGATGTCCTTGCCTTCGAGTCCGCCCTCTTTTGTAAAAAATTTGAGTCCGTTACGATTATACGGATGGTGACTTGCCGTGATAGAAAGTGCGGCATCACAGCCCTTATGTACCGTGGTCATGAACATAGCAGGGGTGGTGCAAAGCCCACAACGGATAACTGAAAAGCCCGAATCGCAGAGCGCGTTGACCGCCTGGGTTTCGATTCTTTCGCCCGAAAGACGACAGTCGCGACCAACAGCTACCGTCAGCTTTTCGCTATTATATTTTTGCGAAAGCCACTTTGCAAAGGCACGCATGATGACATAGACAGTTTTGTCGGTGAGCTGAATCGGTTGGTTGGGTTCACCTTCGAGGGCGACACCTCTGATGTCGGTTCCACTTTTAAGTTTCAATAAGTCCTTATACATTATTATCTCCCTTTCAGCAAATGAGTTTGCCGTTATTTATTGTAATCACTCGGTGGGCGGTTGACGCCACCTGCTCATCGTGGGTAATGAGAACGACCGTCCGACCGTTTTTGTTCAGCTCGTGAAAAATCTCCATAATCTCGTCCCTAATCCCGCTATCAAGGTTTCCTGTCGGCTCGTCGGCAAGAATAAGCGGCGGGTCGGCGGCAACTGCACGCGCGATGGCAATTCGTTGCTGCTGTCCGCCCGACATTTCGCGCGGAAATCTCTTTGCAAGATTAGCAAGTCCAACGCGGTCGAGTGCAGACGATACCCTTTTTTCACATTCATCGGCGGAAAGGCCCCTGTACGCGAGCGGCAGTCGGATATTTTCATCGGCGGTGAGTGATGGAATGAGATTGTAGCTTTGAAAAACAAAGCCGATTGACCTGTTTCGTATTTTCGCGAGCGAGGAATCTCCCACGCTGCAAATTTTCTCATTATTTAGATAATACTCGCCAAGGGTCGGCGTGTCAAGGCATCCGAGAATATTCATTAGCGTAGATTTGCCCGAACCCGACCGTCCGATGATTGCCGAAAACTCCCCGTCAGCAACCGAAAACGATATGTCGTCGAGCGCCTTTACACCCGACGGATAAATCTTTGTCATATTTTTAATTTCAATCATGATTTTATATTGCCCATAAAAATTTATAATCCGCGCATTTTCGGATAAAATAAAAATGTAAACGGAGGTAATTTTTTTATGAGCGTTTCAAAAAAGCAATATGATAAAATGACAAAAAAGGCAACTCCGCCGTCGCCCTGGTTTCGCGACTGCATTTGCGCCTTTTTGGTGGGTGGAAGCATTTGCGCCTTTGGTCAGTTTTTATTTAATGTATATTTGATGGGCGGAATGTTTGAGGAGGACGCGAGAGGTGCCGCTTCGATTACCATAATTGCACTGACGGCAATTCTCACCGGACTACACGCTTGGGAAAAAATCGGCAAATTCGCCGGCGCAGGTGCGCTTGTGCCAATCACAGGATTTGCAAACGCGGTCGCATCCCCTGCCCTCGAATTCAAAAGCGAAGGTTACGTCCTCGGCGTCGGCGCAAAGATGTTCACAATCGCAGGACCGGTTATTGTGTACGGTGTAATGGCAAGTGTGATTTACGGGGTTATTTATTGGATTACAACCTTGTTTTAGCGGGCAAAGGCAAGGCTACCTTCTTATTTATATTTTAAAAACAACACCGCAAATTGTGCGGTGTTGTTTTTATTTGCTTGTTATCAAAAACATTGAAAAGGCAGAAACAGCGTGATATAATAATGTATATATAAGTGTAGTTGGAAAAGTGTTTTTCTGTTTCAATTTTTTCAAGCGAGAAAAAAAGAAAGACGATTTAATTTACTGCTTGTCTGTGTGGCAACGGTAAATCAAAAAATATATAAAGAGGGTGAATTTCATGAGGAGAATAAATACTTATGCAACAAAATGGATTAAGCTACTTTGCGCGATTGCACTCAGTCTTTGTTTGCTGCTGAGCACAGGATGTGAAAAGGAGCCTGTGGAACAAACACCAGAATCGGAACCAATCGTCTTGTGCTCTGTGGATGATATCCGCCAGGCAATGGACGGCACTTCTCAGACCTTTGCCGCAGCATACTTTGGGTACACCTACAAAGATAATCTGCAGCAACTGTTTGAGCATATCAAAAGTCGAGCACCGATGATGTGCCAGACAATGCCATTCATTTTGGAGATTCCTCAGAAAAACGTGGTGGGCGAATATCACGGTGAAGTTTACTGCATTGTACCGACGGATCCCGCGGCATCTGTCACGGTGAACAGAGCAGTGATAGATGAAAACGGATTACCCGAATACACCGAGACACTTTTCAGCAGTGAAAACGGAGCTCCGATTCTGCTGGCGTGCAACGATTCCGGCTTTGATCCGGATACCCAAGTCATCATTACCGATTCTAATGGAACCGAAACCTTTTGGTATCCGAAACTCAACGATTACCATTTTATAGACCCCCTCTGGAGTGAAGCCGGGGACGATCTGCTTTGGGACTTTACTTCTTACTCGGAAGCCCTTGCCGCTGATTATGCTAACATGCAAAAAGAGGGCTGGAGCCTTCCTGAGAAAGAGGACCTCGTAGGAAAAGCATGGGGACACGAAATCACACTGTCTGACGGAAGGCGGGAAACTTGCCTCATCTCTTTCGATAAAAATGCGGCGTATGTTCGCTGGAACGAGGGAGTCGGTGAAGAAGATCACGAGTATATCGAAGCAGAATGGGTACTGAGCCGAAAGAACGGCTTTGCTGTATTGTCCATTGATTTCGGTGAATTTGCGGGAATTCTTCGCTATAATCTGCTGCATAACAAGGAATACAGACAGCTGTTTACCATGATGGATGCATCCACAGACAGTGTGGAGCCCGGCTACGAATGCCTCTACCGATACCTTGAACCTAGATCCATGGACGTACCGGATCCCGTGGAAATGGTAGGCACTTGGAAACGGTTCCAATGGGAAACCGATGGTTACCGAGAAGATGACACATCAGGCACGCACACCATTGTCATCACCGGTGAAACCCAGACCGATCTTACC
>JAFOCH010000011.1 GCA_017381395.1 Clostridia bacterium | reverse complement strand
TTTGTTCGAAATACAACTTACGCACATTATACTACATATATAATTATTTTTCCATATGTTTTTAAAATTTTGCCTTAGCATAAAAAAGCGACCTTTGTCTATAAAGGTCGCTTTTTGTCTAATTTAGAGTTATTTTAATCTTTGTCGTGCCGAGGTTTTCGCTTGTTGCGTATAGCGTGAATTTATTGCAATCTTCGTCAGGAAGCACCGCTACCGCAATCTTTCCTGCGTACATCTTTCGGTCGGGAAGTGTAACTTTATTGTGGTCGCAGTTACTGCTTCCGGTGCCGATAATTTTTGCTCCCTCGGTGACGTGGAATTTGACAAACTCGCTTGCCGTAGGAACGATTTTTCCGTCCTCGTCGATGCATTCGCAGGTGAAAATAGCCATATCCTTTCCGCCTGCATTCACCTTATTTTCGAGGGTAAGAGTGAGCTTTTTCGGCTCTTTTGTAGTTGCTATCGTGTGGGTAGCCGCCTGCTTTCCATCCCTGTAGCCGATTGCTGTCAACTCGCCCTTTTCAAAGGGAATCAGCCACTCACCGTGACCGTATTTTTCGATTTGCTTTCTGCCGAGCGAACGTCCGTTTAAGATAAGCTCGATTTCGTCGCAGTTGGTATAAACCGGTACGTCGATTTCGTCGCCTTCCAGCCCAAAGTGATTCCAGTGGGGGACAATGTGCACCATCGGCTCATCCGTCCAGTGCGACTTGTTCTGATAAAATGCACCCTTCGGCTGTAAGAACAGGTCAAGTGCTCCTGATTTTGAGCAGATAAAGGGCCATACAGCTTCGCCTCTGTGTTCAACGGCAGCCCATTGATAGCCACCAATGACATAATCCTTTGACATGAGTTCCTTCCAGGTAAACTCTCTGCCCTTAAACCATGAGTTTGTGTTGCGGTCCTTGTCCTTTATATAACCGTCGGCGCAGGATTCATAGTGCCAGCCGCGAGTCGTTCCCGTAGCGCAGCATTCCGAAGCAACAATCGCCTTGTTTGGATACATTCCGTGTACCTTGTCATAGCTTTCGAGGTTGTAGTTGATACCGATAATATCGCAGTGCTCAAATATGGTCGACTGATCGGGGAAAACCGACTGAGCCGCTGTGATAAAACGCTGCTTATCAAATTTTCTGATATGGGAATAAATTGCTCGGTGAATGCGTCTGCCGATGTCGGTTACGTGGAAATTTTCCTCATTTCCCGTTGACCAGAAGAATACGCTCGGTCTGTTTCTGTCGCGCAAAACGAGTGCTTCGAGTTGTTCGATTCCCTCGTCCGAGCTTTCAAACCAACGCGCTTCATTCATTACGATAAAGCCCATTTCGTCGAGAGCGTCCATGGTAGCGGCCGACTGCTGATAATGTGCCGTGCGGTAGCCGTTAGCGCCCATTTTCTTAATCTGCTCAATTTTATATTTTGCTACATTATCGGGTACAGCGATTCCCACCAGTCCATAGTCCTGGTGACAACAAACACCCTTGATAATCGTCTTTTTACCGTTGATATACAGCCCGTTGTCGATGATTTCTGCCGTGCGGAAACCGATTCTCGTCTCGTTTTTGTCTATTCCCTCGCCGTCAACCAAAAGGACGGTTTCGACAGTATAGAGATTGGGGTTTTCGGTGTCCCAAAGCATGGGATTTGTCACCCTCGCCGAATATGTGAGGGTGGCTTTTGTCTTCGGCTCAATCGTACCTGTTGCTTCGGCTTTACCAATCACTTGACCACTAATCGAAACGATCTTGCTTATAGCAGTTACCTCTTTGCCCTCGTATCCGTCGTTTCTGACGGTGGTTTCGAGGTCGATTTGCCATTCATTGTCGCTTATCTTTTTGCTCGGAGCATATACGCCGTAAAGGTCGATTGAAATCGGCTCGGTTATAACGAGGTGTACGTTGCGATATATTCCCGCACCCTGATACCACCAGCCCTCAAAGTCGGTGCCTTCAACGTATATGGCGAGTACGTTCCATCTGTCGAAATAAACGTAATCCGAAACGTCAACCTCAAAGCTGTTATAGCTCGAAAAATTATGCTTTATCAGACAGCCGTTGATATAAAGGGTTGCCTTTCCCGCGATACCTTCAAAGAAAAAGGTGATGCGCTTTCCTTCGTATTCCTTGTCAAGCTCGAATCCCTTGCGGTACCAGCCGTTATCATAATTAAAGTAACCGGTGGCATTGTTTCCCGATTTTTCGTCGGGATTCTGGTCGATTATGTAGTCGTGGGGGAGATTAACCCATTCCCAGCCTTCGCTTTTAATTTCCCTGTCGCCAAAGCTGTATCCGTCGGGCTCGGCATAATACTGGTGAGAAGCAGGACCAATGAGTTTTCTCGTTGTTTTTGACTGTGAATATACCGGTCCCTTTGAGGTTGGGTAGGGTACTTCAATATCGCCTTTATGAAATTTCCACCGTGAGTTTAACAGAATGTCTTTACGCATAATACACCTCTAAAAGAGTTATGATTTTAATATATCGAGAATTTCTTTTGCGCTGTCGATTACCAAATCGGGCTTAACGTCCGAATTATCAAGCGTCTGCTTGTCGCATTCGCCGCTCATTACCAGAATGGACAAAGCACCGGCGGCAATTCCACTTTTTATATCGGTATAAATTCGGTCACCGATAACCGCCGTTTGAGTTTTATCAATACCATATTTTTTCATCGCGATAAGTGGCATTTCGGGTTGCGGCTTGCCTATTACAATGGGTCGCATTTTGGTTGCGTTATAAATCATTTCGCATACCGAGCCGCAGTCGGGTACACTGCCATATTCGGTCGGACAAACGAGGTCGGGATTGGTCGCGATATATCCAACCTTTTTGGATAACAGGATTTTACACACGTCCTCTAGCTTTTTAAAGGTCAGCTCGGTATCGAATCCCATAACGATACAGTCGGTGTCCTCGATGCTTTCGGTGATGGTGAATCCTTCACCGCTGAGCTCCTTTTTGAGCGATTCGGTTCCGCAAACGTACAGTCGGTCACTAGGTCTGTTTTCTTTTAAATAAATGGCGGTTGCCTGCGACGAGGTGATAAAATCCTCTTTATCAGCATCGATTCCAAGCGCCTTCAACTTTTTCACGTAATCGTCCACGCTCTTTGACGAGTTGTTGGTCATAAATAAATATCTGCTACCGCTTTTTCTTATCCTTTCGAGCAATTCTTTTGTGAAATTGAATAGGCGGTTGCCGATATAAAGTGTTCCGTCCATATCGAAAAGAAACAGACGAATATTTTGAACAGCGTCAATATCCTTCATTGTTTTATCTCCTACCGAAAGGAAATTTTTATACACTGATAGCATAACAGTATTTGTCGCTATTTTTCAAGTGTTTTTTGCTTAAATTATCAATAATTCATCTAATATATAAAATAAATGCTTTTATTATCCAATTTTTATGATATACTTATATTTGTAAAAAATCAACTGCGAAAAAAGGTTGGTAAACGGAATGTTCAAATTACTGCGCTTTATGAAAGGGTATAAGAAGGAAAGTATCCTTGGTCCCTTTTTTAAAATGCTTGAGGTTGTGTTCGAGCTTATGGTGCCTCTGATTGTAGCTAATATCGTTGACATCGGTATTAAAGGGGATAACACCGCCTATATTTTTAAAATGAGTTTGCTGCTTGTTCTTTTCGGCCTTATCGGGCTGTCGAGTACACTTGCAGCTCAGTATTTTGCGGCAAAGGCGGCAGTTGGCTTTGCGTCAAAGGTGCGTTTTGCCCTTTTTGAGCATATTGGTCGTCTGTCCTATACCGAGCTCGATTCGGTCGGCACGTCCACCCTTATTACCCGAATGACCAGCGACATAAATCAGGTTCAGCAGGGAGTAAATCTCACTCTCCGCCTCTTTTTGCGTTCACCTTTTATCGTTTTCGGTGCATTGATAATGGCCTTTACCGTCGATGCAAAGGCGGCATTGTGGTTTGTGGTAGTAATCCCGATATTGTCGATCGTCGTTTTCGGCATAATGCTTGTTTCAATTCCGCTTTATAAAAAGGTGCAGGGAGGTCTCGACCGAGTTGTCGGGCTGACCCGCTCGGGACTTTCGGGGGCAAGGGTAGTACGTGCTTTTTGCACCGAAAATCGCGAAATCGACGAGTTCGCAGAGCGAAATAACACTCTCACCGAAACGCAAAAGTTTGTCGGTAGAATTTCTGCGCTTATGAATCCACTTACCTACGTGATAATCAATCTGGCGGTAATTGCCCTCATCTATACGGGAGCAATTCGCGTCGAAACGGGTATAATTACCCAGGGCGCAGTTATCGCACTCTATAATTATATGTCACAAATTTTGGTCGAGCTGATAAAGCTTGCCAACCTCATTATAAATATAACCAAATCGGTCGCAAGCGGAAACAGAATACAGTCGGTATTCGAAATCGAAAGTAGTCAAACCGAGCGTGAAAATGCCATTGTTTCGGCTGATGCAGGTAATATCGAGTTTAAAAACGTGTCGCTGAAATACAAAGGTGCGGCGGAAAAATCGTTACAGAATATAACCTTTTCGGTCAAAAAGGGCGAAACTGTGGGAATAATCGGCGGTACCGGCTCGGGTAAAAGTACGCTTGTCAATATGATTCCGCGCTTTTACGATTCGAGCGAGGGTGAACTGCTTATCGGCGGCGTTAACGTCAAGGAATGGAGCACCGAAGCCCTGCGCGAAAAAATTGCCATCGTACCACAAAAGGCGGTGCTTTTCAAGGGTACCATTCGCGAAAATATCCTTTGGGGCAACGAAAATGCTACCGACGACGATATTTATTCCGCGCTCGAAACGGCTCAGGCGCTCGACGTTGTAATGAAAAAGGACGATAAACTCGACCACTTGATTGAGCAGTCGGGACGCAATCTTTCGGGCGGTCAGCGTCAGCGGCTTACCATCGCGCGAGCCCTTGTTAAAAAGCCGCAGGTGCTAATCCTCGACGATAGTTCATCAGCCCTCGACTATGCTACCGATTCCGCCTTGCGAAAGGCGATAGCCGAATCGACCGACGGAACGACGGTGTTTATTGTTTCGCAACGCGCATCGTCGGTAATGAACGCCGACCAAATTATTGTCCTCGACGATGGCGAAGCTGTCGGCATCGGCACTCACGAGGAGCTGCTTGCCACTTGCGATATTTATAGTGAAATCTATCATTCCCAGTTTAAGAAGGGGGTGGAGCAATGAGTAAGTCATCTAAAAAAGGCGTGTTTTCAAAGATAATGCGGTATATCGGTAGGTATAAATATCTGCTTGCGTTGTCTGTGCTTTTTGCCGCCGCGTCAGCGGTGCTGATCCTGCTCGTCCCCGTTTTTATCGGTGATGCAATCGACCTTATCGTGTCAAAGGGGAAGGTTGACTTTGCAGGTGTCGGCTCAATTCTTTTCAAAATCGGCGTAATCATTTCCATTACTGCCATCCTTCAATGGCTGATGAATATTTTTAATAACCGAATCACATTTAATGTTGTCCGAGACATTCGTAACGAGGCGTTTAAGAGGACGCAAATTTTACCCCTTTCGTATATCGACACCCATCCTCACGGTGAAACTGTCAGCCGAATTATTGCCGACGTTGATCAGTTTGCCGACGGACTGCTTATGGGTCTTACCCAGCTTTTTACCGGTGTAATTACCATTTTGGGTACACTTGTTTTCATGCTTCTCATTGATGTACGAATTACCCTCGTAGTCGTGCTGCTTACACCACTTTCGATGCTGGTTGCAAAGTTTATTACAACACGCACCTATTCAATGTTTCAGAAACAGTCAGAAATCAGAGGAGAGCAGACCGCCTTTGTCGAGGAAATGATTGGAAATCAAAAGGTTGTAAAGGCATTTTCTCACGAGGATGAAAATCTCGAAAAATTCGGTGAAATAAATGACCAACTCGAAAAATGCACCCTTAAAGCCACCTTCTTTTCGTCACTAACCAATCCGGGTACACGATTTGTAAACAGCTTGGTTTATGCCGGTGTTGCGCTTGTAGGCGCACTTTTGGCGGCGAATGGAGCAATAACCGTCGGTGCATTGACCTGCTTTTTAAGCTACGCTAATCAGTATGCAAAGCCGTTTAACGAAATTTCGGGAGTTATAACCGAGTTTAATAACGCCCTCGTTTGTGCAAATCGAGTGTTCGAACTTATCGAGCAGCAACCTGAAATTCCCGACGATGCTGGTGCAACCGAACTCAATGATGTCAGCGGAAAGGTTGATCTTGACAGCGTTTATTTTTCATATACCCCCGAGCAGAAACTTATCGAAAATCTCAATCTTAACGTAAAGCCGGGTATGCGAGTTGCAATAGTTGGTCCGACCGGCTGTGGAAAAACCACGCTTATCAATCTGCTTATGCGCTTTTACGACGTCACGGGCGGCGAAATCTCGGTCGACGGTAGACCGATTTTGTCCCTCACGCGAAAGAGTCTGCGTAAAAATTTCGGTATGGTGTTGCAAGAAACATGGCTCAGCGAAGGCACCGTACGCGATAATATCGCCTTTGGAAAGCCGAATGCAACCGACGAGGAAATCGT
The DNA here is from genome assembly GCA_017381395.1 of Clostridia bacterium. Lineage (GTDB taxonomy): Bacteria > Bacillota > Clostridia > Oscillospirales > Acutalibacteraceae > UMGS1976. The sequence continues at coordinate 3,839 of JAFOCH010000011.1, read as the reverse complement.
TGCCGCGGCAAAGGCGGCACATGCTCACAGCTTCATAAAGCGTCTCGAAAACGGCTACAACACCGTTCTCGGTGAGGGCGGAGGAAATCTGTCTCAGGGGCAAAAGCAGCTTTTATGCATTGCCAGAGTAATGCTTTGCCTGCCGCCAATGCTCATTCTCGATGAAGCAACCTCCTCGATTGACACCCGCACCGAGCAACGAATTCAAAAGGCGTTTTCAACAATGATGGAGGGCAGAACGAGTTTCATTGTTGCTCACCGACTTTCGACCATTATGGAAGCGGACATCATCCTCGTTATGAAGGATGGCAATATAATCGAGCAGGGAAGCCATGACGAGCTTATCGAAAAGAATGGCTTTTATGCAAAAATGTACGAAAGTCAGTTTATATAATCCCGAATTCGTCATATAATTATTTTATCCCGACGAATAAAGCGGAGGTGCTTTATGCAAATCAAAATCAGCGAACTCAACAACCTTACAAACCATTCTCTTTCCGAGTTTATCAAAATCGGGGATAAGGAATATTACGATAATATAATGAAAATAGCCGCCGACGTTCGAGATAATGCAAAGGAACGACCGATTATTCTCATTTCGGGACCGTCTGGCAGCGGCAAAACCACCACTGCAAAAATTCTAGAAAGCATACTCGATAATTGGGGCTACAGTACCCATACCTTGCCGATGGACGATTATTTTTCATCCCTCACCGACGAGCAGAAAAAGCTTGTCGATGAGCATAAGCTCGACCTCGAATCACCCGACAGAGTGGATTCCGAGTTTCTGAATGCTCAGTTCGACGCTATTTCAAAGGGGATTCCCGTCAGATTGCCGAAATTTGACTTTTCGACTAATCAAAGGCATCTTACCGACGAGATTCTCGAGCGAAAGGAAAACGAGCTTGTAATCCTCGAGGGAATCCATGCCCTCAATCCATCGGTAGTCACCTTTGACGATAGCCACACTACACGCATCTATATCAGCGTCAGAACGCGACTTTCCTTCGAAGACGAAAGTCTGCTTCACCCCGAAAAAATTCGTTTGATGCGCCGAATGCTCCGTGACAAAATCTATCGCGGTAGAAAAATTGACCACACGCTGAGGATGTTTGACAGCGTCCAGCGTGGCGAAAATAATTTTATTATGCCCTTTAAGCACCGAGCAACCCACGATATAGATACCTTTATAAAGTATGAGGTCGGTGTTTACAAGGATTTGCTTCTCGACGAATTAAAGCAGCTACCACCCGATGAAAAAATCGATGATATGATAGCGGCATTAACCGCCATCGAGTCGATTTCACTCGACTGCGTGCCAAAGGAATCGCTTATCCGCGAATTTATCGGCAATGGACAGTTTGCATATTAAAGTTTAATCATAAATAAAAGCACCAAAAACGGAAAAGACCGCTTTTGGTGCTTTTTAATATTATAAGGTGATCCACCCTGCCGTATATCGAATTTTGATAACCTGCTGATAAGCAGGTGGGTGTCCTCCCAACGCCTTTGCGCTTCCAACGTCCGCCACCGAGTAAAACGGTAGCGGGAGGCCTGCAATCCCGAACGCCGGAGCCGGACTCCCTATAATAAAGGTTGTAGGGTTATAAAAGACGAATTATTCACGAACAGGGTAGACAGTATAATTATATTCGATTACCTATATATTATTCCTCGGTAATTTCGAACATATCCTGGAGTCGATCGATAAAGATGCCTGCAACGTCCTCGTATTCGTCATCGTCCTCGATTTCTTCAAATTGCTCCTCGTCATTCTCGACGATAACCTTTAATACGACCAGCTCACCGTCGCTGTCGATCATCTTTTGCGGATCGTCGTACTGCGGCATGAGAGCAAGATAACGCTCGTCGTTATACTCAATCTGGTCGAGTATTTCAAATTGGTATTCGTTGCCTTCGTCGTCGGTGAGGGAAATAAGGTCGGGTGTATAATTTTCCTCTCCGTTTACTTCTTCGTTATAAAAATCTTTTATTTCAGCCATTTATATCAAATCCTTTCGGCTAAATTTAGCGCATTCCCTTTTTATTTTAACCCGATTTGCACAAATAGTCAATAGGTTTTTGCATTGTTTAAAATATACTAAAAAAATTAAAAAAGTTGAAAAAAAGTGTTGACAAGCACAAAGGGATGTGTTATATTATAGATGAACAGAAGAGAAGCTAATAAGCAACTCGAAAAAGAAAGGAATGATTCCGATGTACTGTGAATCACAATTTTTAGCAAAATAAAATCACGGGGTGAGTCCAAAGAACTAGATAGGTGGTTGAACCACGTTATACGAAAAAAATAATTTTCGAAAAGGTGAGTCCAAAGGAAAGTTAAAACGGTTTAGACCGAAGTAAATATACCCTTTAAATATAATGAAATGGGTGAGTCCAAAGAACTATTAAACGGTAAAGACCGGTTATAATTAAACTCAAATAACTTTGAAATGGGTGAGTCCAAAAAGAAAACGAGCGGCATGACCGCTAATTGAAAAGTTAACATAGATTTTAAAAGAGCATTTGTGATAGCAAATGCTCTTTTTCGCGCTATAACGCGTTGTCGGTCTCGTATAGTTTAATATATGACCATTTATTCATTTGGTGGCTTTTTCTTGACCGTGGGGGATAAATTTGTTATCATATCCTGGTGATAAATTAAACTCAACGGATGTGATATGATGCTTGACGCTCTCCTCGATGCGTTAATCGATTGTATAAAGATGCTGCCGATTCTCTATCTTGCCTATTTGCTGATGGAGCTTTTTGAGCATCGCGCAGGGGAAAAGACCTGCCGCCTTGTCTCAAAGGTAGGCAGAGCGGGGCCAATAGCCGGTTCATTGCTCGGACTTGTTCCGCAGTGCGGCTTTTCGGGAGCGGTAGCGGGCTTTTTTGCTGCAGGAATTGTTACTCTGGGTACTGTTTTTGCTGTATTTATTGCCACCTCGGACGAAATGCTGCCTATTCTCCTTTCGTCAAAAATCGAAATGGCAACAATACTAAAAATCCTGTTATTTAAGTTTCTTGGCGGCGTTATAATCGGCTTTATTGTCGATATTTTTTATCGTAAAAGAAAGCATGACCATCACCATGGCGACTGCGCACATAAGGAAATTCACACCCTTTGCGAGAGGGAGCATTGTTCCTGCCATAAGCAGAATATCTTTTTATCAGCCCTCATTCACTCGTTAAAGGTGCTGCTTATGATTTTCGGCGTCACTCTTGCGCTTAATCTTATTTTTGGTTATGGTGGCGAAGAGGTGCTCAAAAACTTTGTGCTTAATAAGCCGATTTTAGCCGAAATGACGGTCGGACTTATTGGACTTATTCCGAATTGCTCGGCATCGGTGCTTATCACAAATCTTTATGTCGGTGGAGCGATTTCGGTCGGCTCAATGATGGCGGGACTTATGGCCAATGCAGGAGTCGGACTTATCGTCCTTTTCCGTCTTAATAAGGATCTGCGTCAGAATATCGTAATCACCGCGTTGCTTTATGTTTTCGGTGTTTTGGGCGGAATTATCACAGGACTTGTATTTTAACGGTTGCTTAATTGAGGTATGATAGAGATGAAAAAGAAATTTTACTGTGAAGCGTCCTATTTTATGGGACTTGCGCTTTTAGCATTTGGTGCTTTGCTTATGACACGGTCTGATTTCGGGCTTTCGATGATAGTCGCCCCTGCGTATTTGATGAATTTAAAACTTGCTCAGTATTTCAGCTTTATGACATTTGGCATGGCGGAATATCTGTTTCAGGCACTTTTACTTATCCTGCTGGTTGTGTTTGTGCAAAGGTTCAAGTTTACATATCTTTTATCCTTTTTGACCGCCGTG
>JAFOCH010000062.1 GCA_017381395.1 Clostridia bacterium | reverse complement strand
TCGCAACGGAGCTATGGAATACACCATCATCGTTTCGGCAAGTGCGTCCGAAAGTGCGCCCTTGCAGTATATTGCTCCGTACAGCGGCTGTGCTATGGCGGAATATTTCCGCGAGCAAGGTAAGGACGTCCTCATCATTTATGACGATTTGAGTAAGCACGCTGTTGCATACCGCGCACTGTCCCTGCTTATTCGCCGTCCGCCCGGACGAGAAGCATATCCCGGTGACGTTTTCTATCTCCATTCACGTTTACTTGAACGCGCAGCTTGCGTGGCAAAGGAATACGGCGGCGGCTCAATTACCGCCCTGCCCATTATCGAAACGCAGGCAGGTGACGTTTCGGCATATATCCCGACCAACGTTATTTCAATCACCGACGGTCAGATATTCCTCGAAACCGAGCTTTTCCACTCGGGCATTATGCCGGCAATCAACCCCGGTATTTCGGTTAGCCGTGTAGGTGGCTCGGCTCAGTTAAAGGGTATGAAAAAGGTTTCGGGTGAGCTTAAATTGCTCTATTCGCAGTACCGCGAATTGCAGTCGTTTGCTCAGTTTGGCAGCGACCTCGACGCCGATACAAAGGCACGACTTGCCCTGGGTGAGCGAATCGTTGAGGTACTCAAACAGGGACGAAACGCTCCCGTACGAGTCGGTTGTCAGGTTGCCATCGTGTATGCGGTGACAAAGGGTTATCTCAATGATACTGCCGTTTCCGACGTGCACGAGTACGAAAAGCGACTCTACGCAAAGCTCGAAAACGAGTACGGCAAGTGGCTGGATCGAATCGAAGCAGGTTATTTCGAGGAGCAGGACGAAGAAACCTTAAAATCCGCTCTCGCCGAAATGCAGAGGTAATTTGCCATGTCACAGAATACAAAAGCGCTGAGAATACGCATCAAAAGCGTAAATTCGACCATGCAGCTGACCAATGCAATGGGACTCGTCGCTTCGTCTAAAATTCGCCGAGCTAACGAGGCGATGATGAAGGCACGAGATTATATGACCGCGCTCGAAAATACAATTTCTGTGCTTTCTGCCGACCGCGAAAGTTTAAAAAGCCCCTATATGCATCAGCGCGAAACCGCCAGGACGAAGATTATCGTTATCGCGGGTGACAGGGGACTTGCAGGCGGCTATAATGCGAATGTTTTTCGCCTCGCAGCCGAATATCCCGACGCCGAATTTATCGGAATTGGTAAACGCGCTTGTGAAAAATACGGTGACGATTTCGTTTCGTCTGAGCTTTATTCCTTTGACGATGCGGAAAGGTTAGCGAATCAGCTTTGCACCGAGTTTGCCGAAGGTAAATTCGACCGACTGGGCATCATTTCGACAAGGTATCACTCGGTCATGAGCCAGGAAGCGTATATAAAATGGATACTTCCTTTTGAAAAAACCGAGCGAAATGACGCGGCAGGAATGATTTTTGAGCCCGACTGCTTGACTGTGCTCAATAATGTTGCGCGCGAATACGTTGCAGGGGTAATCACCGTCTGCGCGAGAGAAAGCTTCGCCAGTGAAGTGTCGGCTCGCAGAATGGCTATGGACTCGGCAAGTAAAAACGCGCAGCAGATGATAAACGATTTACAGCTTGAATATAACCGCGCCAGACAGGGTGCAATCACCCAGGAAATCACAGAAATCGTTGCAGGCAGCGGCAACTAATAAGAGGTGGTAAATTTTGAATAATTTACATGTAGGAAAGGTAACTCAGGTAATGGGTCCTGTCGTTGACGTACGTTTCAACGAGGGCGAATTACCTATGATTTATAACGCACTTACTATTCCCATCGGGGACAGAAAGCTGACGGTCGAGGTTGCCCAGCATATCGGCGACAACACCGCCAGATGTATTGCTATGGCTTCCACCGACGGACTAAAAAGAGGGGTTGACGTAACCGATACGGGCGCACCTATCAGCGTACCGGTTGGTAGAGAAACTCTCGGCAGAATATTTAACGTTCTCGGTGACGCTGTGGACAATCAGCCCACACCTGAAACCGAGGAAAGATGGAATATTCACCGTAGCGCACCCGATTACGACGAGCTTGCTACAAGTGCCGAAATTTTCGAGACGGGTATCAAGGTAATCGACCTCATCTGCCCATACTCAAAGGGTGGTAAAATCGGTCTTTTCGGCGGTGCAGGCGTTGGTAAAACTGTTCTCATCATGGAACTTATCAATAACATCGCAAAGCAGCACGGCGGTATTTCGGTATTTACCGGTGTTGGCGAGCGTACCCGTGAGGGTAACGACCTTTATAACGAAATGAAGCAGTCGGGCGTTTTGAGCAACACCGCCTTGGTTTACGGCCAGATGAACGAGCCGCCAGGAGCTAGAATGCGTGTAGGACTTTCGGGACTTACCATGGCGGAATATTTCCGCGATACCGAGGGTCAGGACGTTCTTTTGTTTATTGATAATATTTTCCGCTTTACTCAGGCGGGTTCAGAAGTTTCTGCCCTTCTCGGACGTATGCCGTCGGCGGTCGGCTATCAGCCGACACTTGCTACCGAAATGGGCGCATTGCAGGAGCGAATCACCTCGACAAAGAAGGGCTCGATTACCTCCATTCAGGCGGTTTACGTCCCTGCGGACGACCTTACCGACCCTGCTCCTGCTACCACGTTTGCCCATCTCGACGCTACCACCGTTTTGGCGAGAAATATTGCGTCGCAGGGTATTTATCCCGCTGTTGATCCTCTCGAATCGACCAGCCGTATTCTTTCGCCCGAAATCGTAGGCAAGGAGCATTACGAGGTGGCAAAAGAGGTTCAGCGCATTCTTCAGAGATATAACGAGCTTATGGACATCATCGCGATTATGGGTATGGACGAGCTTTCGGAAGAGGATAAGACACTTGTTCAGCGTGCGAGAAAGATTCAGCGTTTCCTCTCGCAGCCGTTTGACGTTTCCGAGAAATTTACCGGCTTCAAGGGCAAATACGTTCCCATCGCCGAGACGATCAGAGGATTCAAGGAGATTATCGAGGGTAAGCACGACGATTTGCCCGAGTCTGCCTTCCTCTTTGTAGGATCGATTGACGAAGCCGTCGAAAAAGCAAAGAAGGCGTGATTGAATGAATACGTTTAAACTCACTATTGCGTCACCCGACGGAAACAAATTTTCGGGAAATGCGGTAAAGCTCGACGTGAGAGGTACCGAGGGCGAACTCGCTATTATGGCGGGGCATATTCCCTTTGTCACCTCGATTGTAAAATGTCCTTGTACCATCTGGCTCGAGGACGGAAGCAAAATGACTGCAACCGCCGACGGCGGACTACTCACAGTTGGCTCGGAATCGGTAACCCTGCTTTCCGGCTCCTTCAAATTCGACGAATAAAAAACAAAGCGGAGTGAATTTCACTCCGCTTTATTATATTTCCTGCCAATTTTATTTAGCGGCAATATATTTATTGATATTTACATTCGGCTTATAGTATAATATTTTATGAAATGGGGGAAATGAAATGAGCAAAAGTAAAAAACTAAAAATTTTTGAAATCGACCCTTATTTAGAACCATTTAAAAAGGATATTGAGTTAAGAGTTAAGCTTTACAAGGAAAAGAGAAAAAGCTTATTAAAGGATTGCAAAAAAATAAAGAATTTCGCCAACGGACACAGCTATTTCGGCTTTCATCGTACGCGAAGCGGCTGGGTTTACAGGGAATGGGCACCTGCCGCCGACCGAATGTATCTGACGGGTGATTTTAACGACTGGAATACCGAAAGCTGCCCGATGACACGGCTCGAAAACGGCGTTTTCGAGGTTGAATTAAAGGGAAAAGACGCCCTTAAAGCAGGTCAAAAGATTCAGGCGATTGTTATAAACGGGGATAGAATGCTTCGTCGAATTCCCCTTTATGCGATACGCGTTGTCCAGGACCCGAACAATTATTCATGGTGCGCCGAAATCGAAGAGGTGAACGAAAAATTTCCCTGGACCGATACCGATTTTGCACCCGAAAGGACGCCGTTTATCTATGAATGTCATATTGGAATGGCGCAGGAAAAGGGAGCCGTCGGCTCGTATAAGGAATTTACCGATAACATCCTTCCGAGGATAAAGGAGCTCGGCTATAACACCATTCAGATAATGGCGATTATGGAGCATCCCTACTACGGCTCCTTCGGCTACCAGGTGTCAAACTTTTTTGCCGCATCGTCGCGTTACGGCAGCAGCCGCGACTTAAAGGAGCTTATCAACACCGCTCACAGCATGGGAATTGCCGTTCTGCTTGACGTTGTCCATTCCCACGCGGTAAATAATACAAACGAGGGACTCAACGAATTTGACGGCACGGTTTATCAGTTTTTCCACGAGGGCGAAAAGGGAAATCACTGCGCCTGGGGAACAAAGCTTTTTAACTATTCAAAGAATGAGGTGCTCCACTTTTTACTTTCCAATCTCAAATATTGGATGGAGGAGTTTCACTTTGACGGATTCCGCTTTGATGGAGTGACCTCGATGCTTTATCACGACCACGGACTCGGAAGCGCGTTCACCGATTACAGCATGTATTTTTCGATGAATACCGATACCGATGCGGTCACATATTTACAGCTCGCAAACGAGCTTATCCACGAAATCAATCCCAACGCAATTACAGTCGCCGAGGATATGTCGGGTATGCCGGGAATGTGCCTGCCGATAAAGGATGGCGGCATCGGCTTTGACTACCGACTGTCGATGGGTGTGCCTGATTTATGGATAAAGACCATCAAGGA
>JAFOCH010000061.1 GCA_017381395.1 Clostridia bacterium | reverse complement strand
TCTACGATTTCATACGTCTTAGTTTCCATTTTTATATCCTCCAACATTATTTATTGATTTGATTATTCAGGTGTGCCAACGACAGAGCAAGATTCTCTTGCTTCAAAAGAATCCCCTCGGGCACCCTCAGCGCGCAAGGCGCAAAGTTCCAAATAGCTGTGATTCCGCTTGCGACCATTCTGTCGCATACCTCCTGCGCGGAGCCCTGCCCCACTGTAATAATACCCAGCCTTACGCCGTTGTCCTTACAGTATTCGGTAAGCGATCCAATAGGAAGAATATTTCGCTTTTGAACGCCCGTCTGCATGATTTGGTGATTACAATCAAAACCCGCGACGATCTTCACACCAAATGACTCAAAGCCATCGTAGTCGAGCAATGCTCTTCCAAGCTTTCCCGCGCCTACCAAAACCGCGTTCGTCAAATTGTCGTGTCCAAGATGTCGCTCAATGTCAAGGATCAGCTGATCGGTCTCATAACCGATCTTGGGCTTTCCCGCGCCGCTGACCGCCGCAAGATCCTTTCGAACCTGCACGTCACCTAACGCAAGCCCCTTTGCAATAGCTGTTGCTGAAATGTTTTTTCTCTTTGTTTCCGCAAGCCCCCGCAGATACTGTAAATACCCGGGAAGCCGCCCAAGTGTGGCCTTGGGGATGGTGCAACCGTTCATATTCCCCCTCCTTTCGCCTCATTGTTAACATTTTAACACACTTTTCGCTGTTTGGGAATTATTAAAATGTTATATCCGTGTTATATATATCGATATATGGCATATCAATATAATCTCCACGGAATTTAGCGAGGGGATTTGAACGATACATAAAAGGAAAGACCCGAACACATTGTGTTCGGGTCTGGAGCTGGTAATCGGAATCGAACCGATGACCTCGTCATTACCAATGACGTGCTCTACCGACTGAGCCATACCAGCAAATAGTGGCGGAGAGAGAGGGATTCGAACCCTCGTAAGGGTATTAGCCTTAACACGATTTCCAGTCGTGCGCCTTAGACCAGCTCAGCCATCTCTCCGTGCTTGCGACTTCGTTATTATATCACACCAAAAACAAAAAATCAACCCCTTTTTGAAAAAAATTTTATATTTTTTTCTTTTTGTTGAAAATATAGTATTTTTGCTATAGAACGATGCTTTTTCTTGCCGTTTTTCCTTATTTTCCGCTTTTCTTTTGGTTATTTTGGCGAAATCGCGTCACCGTCTCCCTCTTCTTCAAGCCTTGGGATAAACTGTCTCGCAATCCTTCCCTCCCCCTTCTCTTTCACGAAGAAATATCCAATGATACTGAACACCAGCGCACCCACAAAATTCACCATCAGATCCTTCATGGTATCAAAAAGACCGATATCCAAATAGGTAGGAAGAACCACGTCGCCCGATGCCCCCTGCACGGTTACGCCAGCGATCCCCTCCACGGGAATAACGGTATTGGTTTTCTCGGTGTCCAGCGTTACCGTATAGATATAGGAGAGATAGGTATCCTTTTGCATATCGGTGTGGAAAATTATATCCGCGCCAAACTCAAAAAACTCCCACAAAACACCGACGGTCATAGAAAAGCAAAAGGCAACCAGCGCAAGGTACAAGGGAGAAAGCTGAAATTTTATGTTCCCGTCTCTGTTTATCATGTCTAAGAGCGCAAAACCGAAGGCGGCAAACATAAAACCGTTTACAGTATGAAGCACCGTATCCCAATGGGGGATCTTCTGATAATAGCAATTGATCTCACCTAAAATCTCCGCCGAAAAAATAAAAACGAGAACAACGCCCTCGAAAAACCGTGGTAAACGAAGGCGAAAATTCTTTTCCACCATGGCAGGGATCATAAAGAGCACCAGGGTCAAAAGACAAACCAGAACGTTAAACAGCTCTCCGCGGAAAAAGGAACGAACAAGCGTAATCGTAACAAGCCCATTCAGGAAAATGTAAAGTGTACGAATGGCACGCCCTTTGGAGCGCACGTGTGTCTTCATTTCCTCCATATTGAGGAGCATGGACCTCCGCTTTTTTCTCATATCAACACCTCCGCCGTCACAAATTTCTTTCTACTCCCATTGTATCCACTCTTCCCCTTTTCTTCAAGTCCTTTGCTTGAACGATCTGTTGCCAATCTGTAAATCGAACTTTCTTGACAAACACAACACAGTATGATATGATAGGTTTGAACAAATACCGCGTGCCACTATACTCTTTATTATACCTTTGGAGAGACGCATTATTCGGCAGGCGAGGAAAAAGGAGATTCCCATGGCAAACAGCATTTTACCCGGACTTGGCTTCCATCACATCGGTCTGAAGGCCGCAAACTTTGAAAAGTCTCAGAAGTTCTACGAGGCGCTGGGGCTTCGCGAGATCGTCCGTTGGGGCGAGGGCGAAAAGGAAATCATTATGTACGATATCGGCGACGGCGGTCGCATTGAGCTTTTCGCAAACGGCGGAGACGAGTTTTCCGAGTGCGGCAAGTGGGTGCATTTTGCTATGTGCGTGGATGACGTTGAGCATGCCTACGAGGTAGCCCTTGCGGCAGGCGCGACACCTCATATTGCCCCCAAGGTTGTTCCCCTCGACTCCAAGCCCGAAAAAATCAGCATCAACATTGCCTTCGTGAAGGGTCCTGACGGCGAGCAAATCGAGTTTTTCAAAGAGGTATAAAGAAAACGGCTTCGGTATAACCGAAGCCGTTTTGTATTTGCGATCAGTCAAGCTTTTCGCCGTTGAAAATCTTGATCATTTCCTCAGCTTTAGTGAGAGAAATGGGAACAAGAAGGCAGTTTCCGTTTACAAAATCGGAAGCCTGAGCATCCTTAACGAAGCCCT
>JAFOCH010000060.1 GCA_017381395.1 Clostridia bacterium | reverse complement strand
TCAACTATAACTCCTGTACTACCAACGCCGTAAACAGCATTGACCTGTAAAACCCGCACTTTTTATCACCTGCATAAAATATTTAAACAACTATTAAACTATCACACCAAATTACTGATTTTCACAAACAGATATTATCGTACTTTTCAGCAGTTTATCTGTTTCTGATATATCGTGATTTTCTTTTCCGCAATTAAAGGCCTTTTCGCCGTACGAATTGATAATTTCGGGATTGTCAATGATTTCGGTAAGCTTTTTACAAACCTCGTCATAGCTTGACGCCGTAATTGCCGAATCATATCGGTTGAAATAATCAATCGGAGCTATTTCCTTGTCCCCGATAGCAAAAATGCACTTTCCGCTTTTTAGATAATCGGTGATTTTGGTAGAAAAAGAAAGTCGTGCAATATTCTTGTACTTATTTTCAAGTCCTTCGACAAAAACAAGTATATCTGCCGCCTTTTGAACCGCCTGAACTTCGTCCAACGCAAGTGCTCCTTTTACACTGCATCCGTTTCGGTTAAGAGCTGACTGCTGCTTTTTTGTAAGAACGTCAGTAGTATAGATATCAAGTTCTGCCTTTACACCGTTTTTATTTATTTCACCGAGGGCATCGGCTATCAGCGAAAGCGACCTGTCACGCCCGATAATCAATTTGCCGGTATATACCATTTTTATCGGGTCAGACACCTGCTTGGGCTTAAATTCAAGATTTGTAAAATCAATTCCCTTTGTCAAAACCACGCTGTCTTTTCCAAAGGTCTTGTCATATTCTTCCTTTTGCTTGGGTGCGATAACCATAAGCTGCTTGCTTTCTCGCACAATATATTTTACATACCGTCTCAAAAAAAAGCGGTGCATGAGAGAAAGCGGATTTTTTGATACTGATTTGTATGTGTAATTATCGTCGGCAAGATATGTTACGGCAGGTTTGCCCGTCTTTTTCATTATATATTTCTGAATTCGGCACATGTAAATTGTTGGATATACAGGCAAAAATAGGACGTCGGCATCATAATTTTCAATAAATTCGTCGAGTTCTTTTGTTTTCCATTTACCGAATTTCCAAACAAGTTCACGGCAAATGCTTAAAATTAAACTCGATTTACCCTTTTTCGCGTATCTTTTATTTTCTTCTTCGGTCGATTTTATGTCCTCGTCGGAAATAATCGTCTCGTTATGAACAATCGAGCCGGTTTTGATATTTCTTTTAAGAACACTTTTGATAACCGAATTTTCGGAAATTCTAAAAAATGTGTCGCAAATTTCGGTCTTTGGCAAATTAGACTTGGTATATAAATGAGCCAAATTTCCCTTGTCCCAGTCCTTAAAAAAATTGATTAGCGTATTTATTCCGGTATTGTCTCGCCATGAGTTTATACCGATAACCAAAACCTTTGGCAGTTTCATTCAATCACCTGATTTTATCAATTATTTTGAGCAGCTTACAAGTAATATTCAGCCCAAAAAACTTTGAACATTTACCGATTATTCGGGTACGTGGGTTTAAATTATATTTCAGTAACGGCTTAAACGAGAAAATTTGTTTCTTTTCCTCTTTTAAAAATTTAGCATTTCGCGAATATGAAATGATTAAATTACAATATAACTTTGCCAGTGATGAAAGCATCGTTGTTCTGAAATGTTCATCATCTATATTCATGAATTTCGAATACCACTTATCTATTGTGATAATAAAATCAGTGATACTCTTTTTGTTAAATGCGGATGTGACCGAATTTTCGCGCTGACGATAGTTTACAAACGGTTTATTGATAACATCATATTCTTCTGCTACTAATACGACCGAATAGTACCAATCCATATCCTCGCAACGCAATGATTCGTCAAAAAATATGTTATTATCCTTTAACAAGGATGCTTTTATACTCTTTGACCAGCAGGAGCAGTAAAAAGCATCTCCTACTACAAGCTGACGCGAAAACTCATTTTTTTCGGTTGTAGTGACGGTAGGTTGCGGAACTTCTTTTACTCTGTTATCGTCATAATATTTTCTATATCCGTATACAACTACGTCGTTATCAGCTGATTTATCCTTTATTTCCTGTAAAAAAGTATCTTCGCTTATAAAATCATCGCTGTCGAGAAAAACGATATATTTACCTGACGACTCCTCTACGCCGCAATTTCTTGCCGATGATTGACCGCCGTTTTTCTTATGAATTACCTTTATTCTATTATCCTTTTCGGCATATTGATCACAGATTTTTCCGCTTTCGTCCTTTGAGCCGTCATCTACTAAAATAAGCTCAAAATCGGTAAATGTCTGACACAAAATGCTATCTATACATTCGCTCAAATATTTTTCAACATTGTAAACGGGCACAATGATACTAAAATACATTCGTTTCACTCCGTATTTTTTTCATTTTTTAAAACGCGGTTTCGTTAAGTTTTTTATCGGTTAAAACAAGCATTTTTTACATTCTGTTAAGAATGGCGTTAACGCAATTCTTAACTTCCTCTCTATTCGATGCAAAGTCGGTATCGGTCCACGAAGCAATCTTTTCTTCGTAATCGCGGATTTTCTGAATCTCTTTTTTAAGGTCGAGTATCGGCTTTCCTTCGGCATCCCTCTCGTTACGGAAGGTGCGCGAAAGGATTACACTCGACGAACCGAGTCGATAATGCTCGGCTAAAATGCGCTCGGCAGGAAGCATTCCTTCGCCGATTTTTGCCATTCCGCCGAAGCCAAACGGAATATTCTTTGCCAGTATCTTTTGCGACATATAGTCGATGAGACCGCCGCTGAGTATTTCAAACATGAAGGTAAGATCCATGCTGATATGCAGATCATTGAGACCGATAAACAGCTCGTCCACTCCTTCGACATCGAGAATATCGTCCAGACGAACAAACGACTGTGCTGTTTCGATCATTGGTACCGTCTTTGCTCTTCCGCCGACCAGCTCAACAAAGCGCTTTACATCATCGGCATCGTAAACCATAGGAAGCATAATTATATCGGCGCCCGAATCACAAACTGCATCAATCTCTGCCTTTGATGACGGGTTGATTGGGTTAACACGTACCAAAAGCTCGGATTTATCAATAACCTCTCTCAGAGCAGGAATGTCCTCAACGGTATTCTGGGTGATAAAGGTGTTGCGTCCTTTTTGACGGTCGGCCTTGTTAATATATTCGAGGTCAAGAAATATCCGGTCAACTCCGCAGTCCTGTGCCCTCTTTGCAAATACAGGGTCACCGGTCAAAAGCATCAATTTTAACATACTTTATGCCTCCAATAGACTTTCGTATCTTTCTAACTGGTTATTCAGCATTAAATTTCTTTCGTAACATTCCTCTACTTTAAGACGGGCATTTTTTCCCATCTCTGCGCAAAGGGATTTATCCGACGAAATCCTTTTCATCGCGTCAAAAAGCGCCTTGCTGTCCTTTACAGGAATAAGCAGACATGAGCTTCCGTTGTCCATTACCTCGCTTGCTCCGGGAATTTCGGTGGTGATAATCGGGCAGCACATAGCACCTGCCTCCTGCAAAACCATTCCAAATCCTTCGCGATAGGTCGGGTGGACAAGCACGTCAAATGCTGCATAATACCCTTTGACCACCTCGGGAGGAACCTCGCCGGTGAAAATGATTCGGTCACTTTCCTTCGCCCATTCCAAAAGGGATTCGGGAATATCACCCGAGCCAAGTTCGTCACCGCCAACGCAAACAAGCTTTATGTTATCATTATCGGCAAACATCTTTACCGCTTCAAGAAGCTCTCGCGACCCTTTATCCTTGCAAATTCGTCCGACAAAGCCAAAAAGCGTTTGGTCGGTGACGCCAAGCTCTGTGCGAACCTTATTTCGCAACTCGTCATATTCAGAAAGCTGAAAATCGCTTAAATCGACACCGATTGTGCCACCGTTTCCGACTACTGTCGCCTTGTTTTCGGGATAAAGCTTTTCGTCGATTGCAAACTGACGGTTCATAACGCTGACTACGTTAATATGGGTAGAAAGCTTGCAGGTAATCTTTTCTATCGTTTTGAAAATCTTTCTCGCCTTGTCCGAAAAACCGACGTATCTAATTCCCCATTGGCAATAAAGACGCTTCTTTATCCCCGCAAGCTTACCTGCGATTGAGGAATAAAATGCAGCATTAGGGGTAGAATATACAATCATGTCAAACTTATATTTTCTAAAAACCTTTAAAAGAGAAATCACCGAGCTAATGCCCGAAAGACTGGCTCCTCGTGTGATCTTCACCGGGATATAGGTAACACTGCCGCCCAGCTTATCTACCGTATCGTCACTATCGCAAATACAGTAAATTTCCCAGTCCTTATGTTTCTCCTTTATGTACTCCATTTGAGGAAGAAAGAAGGTTCGAAGGGTAAGTGATACTGTGGTAATAAAACAGACCTTTTTCATAAACACCTCGTGGTAATTTCGTCGTTGTTACACGGCTATATCAGCCGAAAAATCGCCTTATTCGTGATGTATGGGCTTTGAATTCATGTCGGAAATGACAGTTTTGAGCTTTCGTCCGGCAGGGGTTCCGACATAGGTGTCGGGTGCCGAAATATTCTTTACCACCACGGCACCTGCGCCAATCATACAGTTTGCGCAAACGCTGATATTATTGATAATGGTTGCTCCTGCGCCAACAAATGTGCGGCTACC
>JAFOCH010000059.1 GCA_017381395.1 Clostridia bacterium | reverse complement strand
CTTTTATTCATGAATGATGTTATTCACGGGTTTAATACCATATTCCCGATTTCCCCTGCCCTTGCGGCTACATTCAACCCCGAACTAATCAAGGAAACAGCACGAATTTCGGCAAAGGAATCGGCCGCTTTCGGCATCAACGTTACCTTTTCGCCGATGGTTGATATTTCGCGTGATGCGAGATGGGGTCGCGTTTGTGAAGGATATGGAGAGGATACCTATCTCTCCTCGATATGCTCAAAATCAATGGTCGAGGGCTATCAGGGAGAAAGCTTGGAAAACGATGAGACAATCGCCGCGTGTGTAAAGCATTTTGCCCTTTATGGTGCTCCTTATGACGGCCGAGATTATAACAACGTTGATATGTCGGAGCGAATGATGCGAAACGATTATTTGCCGCCGTACAAAGCTGCCGTTGACGCAAATGTTGCAATGATTATGACGGCATTTAACACTATAAACGGCATACCTGCCACGATAAATCACCACACCAACATCGACATCCTGCGCGACGAATGGGGATTTGACGGCGTTTCGATAACCGATTACGGCTCAGCTAAAATGTGCTATAACGCAGGAGTGGTCGAAAATCATACCGAAACAGCTGGGCTACTTGTCGAAAACAAAGTGGATATCGACATGATGGGCGGCATTTACGGAATGAAATATTTGGGCAAAGCAGTTGAAAGCGGTGCTGTTTCTATCGAGCAGATTGATGAGTGTGTTATGCGCATACTCGAGCTCAAAAACAAGCTCGGTCTATTCGAAGATCCGTATAAATATTTCAGAGGCAGTGAATCTATTTCCGAATCCGAACGAGTAAATCATCGCTCGGTCGCAAGGCAATCGGTCAGCGAATCCTCGACACTGGTTAAAAACGAAAATGGTTTGTTGCCTATCGCAAAGGATAAAAATGTCGCTTTTATAGGCCCGTTTGTTGCAAGCAACGACCTTACTACACACTGGGCACAAATTCACGATCAGCGTGAAATCGGACTGTACATAAACGAGGCGGTTGATAGCTTTACCGACCTAAAAGGTGAATACAGCTACTCCATTGGTTGCCCCTATTTAAGCGATGATGAAGAATTACTCGAAAAGCCCGAAAACCCTTGCGAAAACGATGCCGAAATGCACGAAAAAGAGGCAATCAAACAGGCAAAAAATGCCGACATCGTTGTAATGTTTTTGGGCGAACCATACCAGCTATTTGGCGAGTCGGGTAGCCGTATCGAAATCACAATACCCGAAGTTCAGATGGAGTTGCTTCGAAAAATCAGCAAGGTAAACGAAAATATTGTCGTCGTGCTCTTTAATGGCAGACCGCTTGTATTGAGCGAATTAGACAAACTTGCAAAAAGTATCGTTGTTTCGTGGTATCCGGGCTCGCAGGGTTACTTAGGAATATGCGATATGCTGTTTGGCTACACTTCGCCAAGTGGACGACTTCCCTTCTCCTTCCCGCGAAAAAGCGGTCAGGTCCCCTTGTTTTACAGCAATATTGCGACAGGTCACGACCACGAGGAAGGACAGTTTGATAAATACGTGCTCCGTTACATTGACACGCCGAATACTCCGCTTTATCCCTTTGGCTACGGACTGTCGTACACCGAGTTTAAGTATAGCAACCTTTCCATTTCGTCAAGCACACTCAAACGCGGTGAAAGCGTTACAGTCAGCATTGACATCGAAAATATCGGTGAATGGGATGGATATGAAACGGTGCAGCTTTATATTCGCGACGTAAAGGCGAAGCTGGTTGCGCGTCCTTTGAAGGAGCTGAAAGGATTTGACAAGGTATTTCTTAAATCAGGTGAAAAGAAAACCGTTAAATTCGAAATCACAGAGGAAATGCTCAAATTCTACGATAAGGATTGTAACTTTACTGCTGAAAGTGGCGAATTCATTGTCTATATCGGTTCGCACTGCCTTGATGACAGCAATAGTATAAAGTTAGAGTTAATTTAACTTAATGTTTTAAAGCAATTAATCACTTTATAAAAAATAAAAAGCCGTCAAAACTTAAATTCAAAGTTTTGACGGCTTTTTATTTATATAAGATATAACAATTAATAACGAATCCAACCCAAACCGGGTATAATAATTTCCATAACAAATAGAACAACCAAAGCAAAAGCACATATACACGTTGCTATTCTAAACCAACGCTTATCGAGCATAATCGTAGAAATATGCTCCTTTTGATCTGATAAACGTTCTTCATAGCGTTCTTTTAAATCTTTTATTCTCTGTTCATAATATTCTTTAATATCCGATAATCTTTGATCATAAGATTCTTTAAGTGTAATTATTGAATTTCCTTCTACATCTTCTTTTTTTGATACATTATAAATCGCATCAAGGGATCCACCCATAGCTTTTACAATTGCAGAAACCGTTTCAAATCGAGGATCCTCTGTTTTTCCTGAAAAAATATTTTTAACAGTAGCTTCGGGTATACCGCTCAAATTTGATATGGTCTCGATGGTGAAATTTCCTTTTGATTTCAAGGTGTTTAGGTATGTTGTTAGCATTTTTGACTCCTTAAGTATAGTTTATTTTTTCGCCAAGTAATATCAATATAAAATTATTTGCACCCTTTGGTCTCAAATTTGATTCTTTAATTTTTGCTATTCAGCAGATATTATTATGCCACTAACAAAAAAAGCGAGATACAGATTGACTAATGGTTATCAAATTAACCACTAAATAATCTGATTTAAGGCACATAGTAACCAAAATCACCTTAATAAACATAAAAGGTTAAACATGATTTCATAATGATTGTTAATGATAGCATTACCAAAAACAAATGTCAATAACAATTAAATTATAAATATTAAACAAAAGGAAGAGAGTTATGAGAACAATTATCAACAATCAACAGCAGCAATACGTACTGCCACGACACAATGGAAACCACGAGATGAATATTGATGTGTCTATATTGAAAAATTATCAGGTAATAAACAATATAGTTAACACAAACTCAAAAGTCATAAACTATTTACCTGACGAGAATAAAAATTGTAACGGTACAATTTATAACCTTGTAACAACTCAGATCAGTACAAACGATACAAATGACTTTTCATACGGAATATGTGTACAGCAAAATGGACAAGTAATTGATTATGCATTAGGGCTTTCGAAAGATCATGAAAAAATTATATCTTTTGTCAATCTATGTAACAAAAATATGCTTTCGGCTGCACACTTTCGCGACGTTATTGATGATTTTTTTGACGCAATATGAAAATAAAAATGAACCAACTTTCAGGTTGGTTCATTTTTATTATGGTGCGGGTGAAGGGACTTGAACCCCCACGGTAGTACCACTAGATCCTAAGTCTAGCGCGTCTGCCAATTCCGCCACACCCGCATATTAACTTTTTTATCAGGCAGCCGCGCTACCGCGTGACCCTTGCGGTGCCCG
>JAFOCH010000058.1 GCA_017381395.1 Clostridia bacterium | reverse complement strand
CGAAACCGTTTCGACCGACTATACAACCGCCGACAAACTCTATTTCGAGCCGCTCACAACCGAGGACGTTATGAACATTATCGAAATGGAAAAGCCGGAAGGTGTTATCGCTTCCCTCGGTGGTCAGACTGCAATCAATCTCGCCGAGCCGCTTGCAAAACGCGGAGTAAAAATTATCGGCACCGACTGTGACGCTATCGAAAGAGCGGAAAACAGAGATGCATTCGAAAAGATACTTAAAGAACTTAACATTCCTCAGCCGCAAGGCAAGGCAGTAACCGCAATTGAGGACGGCGTAAAGGCCGCCGCCGAAATCGGTTACCCCGTTCTCGTCAGACCGAGCTTCGTTCTCGGCGGTAGAGCGATGCAGATAGTTGGAACCGAGGAGCAGCTCCGCCACTATCTGAAAACCGCGGTTGAAATTGACGAAGATAAGCCGGTACTCGTTGACAAATACATTGTTGGTAAAGAGGTCGAGGTTGACGCTATTTGCGACGGCAGAAACGTATTCGTCCCCGGTATAATGGAACTTGTCGAAAGAACTGGTATCCACAGCGGTGACTCAATCAGCGTTTACCCGACATTCAGCATTTCGGACAAGGTAAAGGGTACCATCCTCCAGTATGCTAAAAAGCTCGGTCTCGGCATTGGCATCGTAGGACTTTACAATATCCAGTTCATCGTTGACAAAGATGACAACGTATTCATCATCGAGGTTAACCCCCGCTCATCGAGAACCGTTCCCTTCCTTTCAAAAGCGACCGGTTACAGCTTGGCCGATATTGCAACCGAGGTTATTCTCGGCAGAAGCTTAAAAGAGCAAGGCATTTTCGACATCTATCCCGAGGAGAAAAAGCGCTGGTACGTAAAGGTTCCGGTATTCTCCTTCAATAAGATTCGCGGACTCGACGCCTACCTTTCACCCGAAATGAAGTCAACCGGTGAAGCAATCGGCTATGACGATAAATTCTATCGCGCTATGTACAAGGCACTTCAAGCATCGGGCATGAAGCTCCAGAATTACGGTACAGTTTTTGTCACCGTTTCGAACAAGGACAAGGACGAGGCACTGCCGCTTATTCGCCGCTTCTATAACCTCGGATTCAACATCGAGGCAACACGCGGCACAGCCGAATTCCTCAAAGCTAACGGAATTCGCACACACGTTCTGGCTAAACTCAGCGAAGGTAGTGAAGAAATTCCGCAGGCAATCCGTCAGGGTCACATCGCTTACATCATCAACACAAGTGATATTAACCGCTCGGCAACTGCGGCTGACGACGGACGTCAGATTCGCCGTCTGGCAACCGAAAACAACGTGAACATCTTTACGTCACTCGATACGGTTGCAATTCTTCTCGACGTTTTGGAAGAGACTACACTCTGCATTTCGACAATCGACTCATAAGGAAGAAAAGTATGAAACAAGAAATTTTTGTGATAAAATCACAAGAAAAAATCGCAAAAGACGTTTTCAAAATGGTCCTTTCGGGTAACACCGACGATATTACCGCTTCGGGCCAGTTTGTAAACATCAAGCTCGACGGATTTTATCTCCGCCGACCGATTTCGGTATGTGATTATGATAAAAATGAGCTTACCCTCATTTACAAAACCGTTGGTGAAGGCACCGCGGCAATGAGCAAGTACGAAAACGGAACTGAGCTCGATATTCTCACCGGGCTCGGCAACGGATACGATACCTCCCTTTCGGGAGAAAAGCCGCTTTTGCTCGGTGGTGGCGTTGGCGTACCTCCCCTTTACAATCTGTGCAAAAAGTTGATTACGGAGGGTAAAAAGCCGACTGTAATCCTCGGCTTTAACAGTGCCGACGACGTTTTTTACGAAAATGAATTTAAGGCGCTTGGTGCAGACGTTTATGTTACAACGGCTGACGGCAGCTATGGTATAAAGGGCTTTGTCACCGACGCTATGAGTGACCTTGATTACAGCTTCTTTTACACCTGCGGTCCCGAGCCGATGTTAAAGGCAATTTACAACGTGAGCAAGACATCGGGTCAGCTCAGCTTTGAGGAAAGAATGGGCTGTGGATTCGGCGCTTGTATGGGCTGCTCGTGTAAGACAAAGTACGGCAACAAGCGAATTTGCAAGGACGGTCCCGTGCTTATAAAGGAGGAGATTATATGGTAGATACATCGGTTTCGATCAGCGGACTGGTACTCGATAACCCGATCATTCCCGCGAGTGGTACATTCGGTTACGGCTACGAATACGCAGAGCTTTTCGACATCAACTGCCTCGGCTCCTTCTCATTCAAGGGTACTACTCGCGAGGCAAGATTCGGCAACCCGACACCTAGAATTGCCGAATGTCCCGCAGGAATGATTAACAGCGTGGGACTTCAGAATCCCGGCGTTGAAAAGGTTATCAGCGAGGAGCTTCCTAAACTGAAGGAATGCTTTTCGAAAAAGGTTATTGCAAACGTGGGCGGATTTTCGCTCGACGAATATGCCGAAACCTGCCAGATGCTCGACGGTCAGGAGCAGGTCGGCCTTTTGGAAGTCAATATTAGCTGCCCGAACGTGCATAACGGCGGAATGAGCTTCGGCACCGACCCGAAAATGGCCGCAGAGGTCACAAAGAGGGTCAAGGCGGTTACAACAAAGCCGGTTTATATCAAACTCAGCCCCAACGTAACCGACATTGTCGAAATTGCAAAGGCATGTGAGGACGCAGGTGCAGACGGAATTAGCATGATAAACACACTGCTCGGCATGCGAATCGACCTTAAAACTAAAAAGCCGATTATCGCAAATAAAATGGGCGGCTTTTCGGGAAGTGCAATTCTCCCCGTAGCACTCAGAATGGTTTATCAGGTTTATGACGCGGTAAAAATTCCGATTATAGGAATGGGCGGCGTTTCGACGGCAAAGGACGTTATCGAAATGATGCTTGCTGGCGCCACAGCCGTTCAAATCGGCGCGGCAAACCTGGTCAATCCCTTTGTTTGCAAGGAAATTATCGAAAAATTGCCCGAGGAAATGGCAAAGTACAATATAAATTCATTAAGTGAAATAATAGGAGGCGCACACTAATGGGTAAGGACGTTATAGTTGCCTGCGACTTTGCAGGAAAGAAAGAGGTTCTCGAATTTTTAGACAAATTCGGCGGTAAAAAGCCCTTTGTAAAGATT
>JAFOCH010000057.1 GCA_017381395.1 Clostridia bacterium | reverse complement strand
TAAGAGGGATTGCAAAATGACGGCATTCTCGATAAACACAATCAGATAATTAACAAAAAGCGTTGAAACTAAAATAGTTTCAACGCTTTTTTACTGCTACAATGTTTATGTAACAGTATTTATTTCAGAATTTAAGCCAAAACTCACCGACAATGCTCGGTCTACCATATTCATTGAGCCGTTATCAAGTCTTCCCATCCGTTCCTTTAATCGTTGTTTATCAATGGTACGTATTTGTTCAAGTAACACAATCGAATCCTTTGCCAAACCTGACTCATCGGCATCTACCTTTATATGTGTAGGCAATTTCGTCTTATCGCGCTGACTAGTTATTGCCGCAGCTATTACGGTAGGACTATATTTATTTCCGACATCATTCTGGACGATTAAAACAGGACGTACTCCTCCCTGCTCCGAACCCACAACCGGACTCAAATCGGCATAATAAATATCGCCTCGTTTGATAGTCATTATATTCACACTCCAAAAACTGTTTGCAAAAATATTCTTACCAATTACGGCGTGATTTAATCGCCGTCTACACCATAATATTTTTGAAATGTGATTTTTGATATAACTGATACTGACTAAAACAAAGCGTAAAAAATAAAAAACCGGCATAAAACCGGTTTTTATTTTTTAAATTATCGTTAAATTATTCTGTGATTGCTTAAATAAATTTTTAAATCATATTCATCAAATTCAATTTGCTTAATAAATCCCTTTTCATCAATGTCAATCTCAAAGTCATCGAATGTAATTTTACCATTATCATACTCAAAATCAGTTGTGAAATTGACATTTTTCATAGCATTTAAAAACATTGAAATCGACGAAAAATCATAAAGATTTGTGCAATTAAGCCCCTTATACTCGGCATCAATTTTATCCGCATTGACGTCAACTTTTAACCCATTAAGAGTTTCGGGCGATGTTATATTTACTGTAAAATCTGAAACATTTACAAACTCAATATTACCATCGCAATTAAAATCCTCGTACTCGATACGAATGTCGGCACTAAAATTAGACGTTATGGGAATAATCGGTTTCTTCGACGAGCAGCTACATAATAAAACTAAGCTAATTGCTACTAATAAAATTAATTTGGCTCTCAATCAATCACCTTCGTTGGTTTCGTATTCTAAAAAGAGCCCTTCTAAGCATTTAATCATAGTGGTCGGTGTTGTAGCGCGCTGGGAATAAAGCTTGGACGACATTACTCCCGACTTTCCGTGAAGAAATACCGCGTATCGTACCGCATCAATTGCACGTACACCTTCTCCACAAAAAGCAGCAATCATTCCTGCAAGCATATCTCCGCTACCCGCTGTCGCCATCGAGCTATCAGCCATAGTGTTAATATAAACATTACCGTTTGGATCAAAAATAAGCGTACGCGGTCCTTTTAGCACCAAGATTGCATTATACTCGCGCGAAAAATCGCGACCAATACCTATTATATTGGATTGCATCTCATCAACCGAAAGACCTGTTAGTCGCGACATCTCACCCATATGTGGAGTTAAAATTAAATCAGATTTAGCTCTTTTAATAATATTTATATTCCCTGACACGCAATTTATACCATCTGCATCAAGAATAATATTGCAATCTGCTTGGTCAATGATTTGAGAAACGACACTTTTAGTATCATCGTCGCATCCCATACCGCAGCCAACAAGTACTGCATCTGATTTTTTTATAATTTGCGAAAGCAACTCAACATTGTCAGCCGAAATACGGCCGAGTGCATTTTCCTTTAACGGATAAAAAACGGGTTCGCTTAAATTAGCAGATACGATTTCATAAATTGATTTCGGCAAACATACGCCAACCAAACCAGCTCCACTTTTTACAGCAGTCGACGCAGCAATTTTTGCCGCACCTGCCATTCCGTACGAGCCGCATACAAGGGTTACACGGCCAAAATCATATTTATTACATACAATCGGGCGTTTGATCGAAAAATGCCGTTTTATGTCCTTTTCGTCAATAATATGGAGGGTTTCGGGCAGATAAGCAGCCGACGGAACACCGATATCGACACATTCAACCTCACCGCAATATTCGGCAGCAGGATAAAGAATGTGACAAAGTTTCGTCGCAATAAACGAGATTGTAAGATCAGCCTTTATACTCATATTACCAATCATTCCACTGTCGCACTCAGCTCCGCTCGGTAAGTCAAGCGAAACAACACTCGCATCAGACAAATTCACGTCACTGATAATTCCCACAATAGGTTCATCAACGTTACCTTTAAACCCTGTGCCAAAAATAGCATCAACAACAATATCCGCACGACTCAAATCATTAGCAAAATTGTTAAAATCCGTCAATACAGTGCTTGAATCGGTGTCAAATAAATTATTATACATTAACTTTGCAACATCGGTCTTTGGCGGTGAGATAAAATAAACCTTTGTCTTAATACCCGCTTTTATTAAATGATTGGCAACTACCAAACCATCTCCGCCATTATTTCCGCCACCGCAAACCACAGCAGCCGTCGAAATATCACAAAACCGCCTAGAAATACATTCAAAGGCATCTCGACCGGCATTTTCCATTAAGGTAATTTTATCGACACCGAATTTTTCC
>JAFOCH010000056.1 GCA_017381395.1 Clostridia bacterium | reverse complement strand
CAACGTTCTCGAAACCATCTGCCTTGACAAAGAAACCGCACACTACAAGGCACTCGTTGCTCAGAAGCTCGGCGAAATCGTTTACAACGCTCAGTGGTACAGCCCCCTCACCGAAGCCATCCTTGCCTTTGTTAAAAAGACTCAGGAAACCGTTACCGGTGACGTTACACTCAAGCTTTATAAGGGTAATATGATTAACGCAGGCGTTTCATCACCCTACTCACTCTATGACCCCGAAATTGCAACCTTTGATGAGGACAACGTATATAATCAGGCCGATTCGGCAGGATTCATCAACCTCTACGGATTGCCCATCAAGGTTTATGCTAAAATGAAGGCAAAAAATAACTTAAAGTAAGCAGGTTTTTTACTATGAATAAAATGTGGGCAGGACGCTTTTTAAAGCAGCTCGACAGTCAGGCGGACGACTTTAACTCGTCAATCCGCTTTGACAGTAAAATGTTTAAACAGGATATAACCGGTTCGCTCGTTCACGCCGAAATGCTCAAAAAACAGGGCATTATTTCGGCCTACGAAGCGGAGAAAATTAAAAACGGATTGAGCGAAATTCTTTCCGACCTCGAAAGCGGAAATCTCGAAATCGATATGACCGCCGAGGATATTCACATGTTTGTCGAGCAGGAGCTTACCGCTCGAATCGGCGACGCAGGAAAGCGACTTCACACCGCTCGCAGCCGTAATGATCAGGTTGCTCTCGACATTCGCCTCTATCTGCGCGACAATGCAGCCGAAATCACATCGCTTATAAAGGCGTTGATCGGTGCAATTTGTGACAAGGCGGAAGAAAATAAGACTGCAATCATGCCCGGTTACACACATTTACAACGTGCCCAGCCCATCACCTTCGCACACCATTTACTCGCATACGCTATGATGCTCACACGCGACTGCGGACGCATCGAGGATGCGGTAAAGCGTATGAATTTATGCCCTCTAGGCTCGTGTGCCTTGGCAGGAACTACATATAATACCGACCGCGCCTTCACCGCCGAAAAACTTGGATTTGACGGATATACACTCAATAGCATCGACGGCGTTTCTGACCGCGATTTTTGCATTGAGCTGATGAGTGCCTTTGCAACCATTATGATGCATCTGTCGCGACTGAGCGAGGAAATCATCCTTTGGTCAAGCTGGGAATTCCACTTTGTCGAGCTTGATGACAGCTACACCACCGGCTCAAGCATAATGCCGCAAAAGAAAAATTCGGATATGGCCGAGCTTGTACGAGGAAAAACGGGTCGCGTTTATGGCAACCTGATTGCCACTCTGACCATGCTCAAGGGACTGCCCCTCGCATATAACAAGGATATGCAGGAGGATAAAGAGGCCATTTTCGACAGCATCGAAACTGTAAAGGCGTGTCTAGGCATCTTTGCCCCGATGATTGCGACGATGAAGGTAAATGCCGACGTAATGTATGCCGCCGCCGGAAAGGGTTTCATTAACGCAACCGACCTTGCCGACTATTTGACAAAGAAGGGACTTCCCTTCCGCACCGCATACAAAACAGTTGGCGAAATCGTTGCCTACTGCATCGAAAAAGGATACGTGCTTGACAAT
Organism: Clostridia bacterium; assembly: GCA_017381395.1. Taxonomy (GTDB): domain Bacteria; phylum Bacillota; class Clostridia; order Oscillospirales; family Acutalibacteraceae; genus UMGS1976. The sequence continues at coordinate 1,729 of JAFOCH010000056.1, read as the reverse complement.
ATGCCCCTCGACGAGTATCAGAAATTCAACAAAATGTTTGAGGACGACCTTTTTGACGAGATTTCGCTCGAAGCTTGTGTTCAAAAGCGAATTTCAGCAGGCGGAACAGGTCCCGACTCGGTAGATGCACAAATCGAATTTGTAAAAGATTTTTTGAAATAAATTTATAAATAAAAAGGCCCATCGTGTCGATGGGTCTTTTTATTTTAATATAATCATTGAATCGCAGGTCAAATGGTGTTATAATAAAAGGCAATTTAGTCCACTTTTTGGGAGGTAGTATAAATGAAACGCATAATTTGTTTGATATTATCAGTTTTACTCATTCTGTCGGTCACCGCCTGCGGTGAAAAGGAAACGGCTCCTTCATCATCGTCAGAAATTAGCACGGGTGACATCTCGTCAGTAGCAGAAGAAACCGCCGACACCTCGTCCATCCCCGACACAGATGAGGCATTTCTGGAAACTGTTACATACAGGGACTATGAGCTGACGGGCGAAAAGGCACCCTGCTATATCGGTCGCTGGTTTGATAAAAAGGTTGACGGCAAGGTTCATAAGGTAACAGTCACCGACGGCTCAATGATGTATTTTATGGTTAATGGTGCAGAATCATTTACCCTTTCGTTCACGGTTACAACGGGCGATGACATCCCCTATTTCGCATACTCAATCGACGGCTCTCAGCCGATTAGACAGCTAGTCACCGAAGGCAAAGTTAACCTGCCCGACAAGGGACGTCACACAGTACGCATCATCACCGACGGACTGACCGAATACGTTGACAAATGGTATAACGAGTTAGGTTTTGCCCTTAAAGAAGTCACCGCATCAGAGGGCGGCGAAATCATAGGCATCCGTCCAAAGAATAAGGTAATCTTCTTCTACGGCGACAGCATTACCGAAGGTGTTTGCAGCATCAGCAAGGGCTTTTTCAGCCCCAATAACAGTGCAACAAACGCATTTCCCTGGTTCTGCTCCGAAATGCTGGGCGTTACTCCTTATTACGTCGGTTACAGCGGAAGCGGTGTAGTCACCGAGGGTTCTTTACGTCCCTTCGAGGTGGCTATTAACTCATTCAGCTACAACTTCCCTGCAAAAGAAACTGCTACCCCCGACATTATCCTTATAAACCACGGTGCAAATGACGCAGGTGCATCCGACGAAGCGTTCAAAGCGGGATTAATCACCGCGATTGACAAGCTGAGAAAAAATTATCCGACCATTCCGATCGTGTATATGATTACCTTTGGGCAGACAAAGAAAAACGTCATCACCGAGGTTATGGCCGATGTTGAAAACAGCTACATCGTTCAAACTGAGGGCTGGGGAATTCCCACAAACGACGGCTACCATCCCACTCCCGACGGCGCAAAAAATGCCGGTGAACGACTTGCTATGGAATTGAAATATATTTTCGGAAATGAATTCTTTAATTGATATAGGAATATAATCAACCCCACCGTGACTGAATAATCACGGTGGGGTTAGTTTTTATCTGTAACAATTCATTTTTAAATCACGGGCCGGGGTTGATGACATAATCAAACATTAGTTCAAGCTGACCGCCTTTTGCCGAGTAAACGTCCACCCACGAGCAAATTCCCGCATCCTTATAAATCAATATTTCATAATTTTCATCCATATTTATATCAAGGACAAAAATTTTCAGCCCGTCTTTGCCATTCAAACAATATTCCTCGTTTTTAAAAGTGCTTTTCTCTCCGTT
>JAFOCH010000010.1 GCA_017381395.1 Clostridia bacterium | reverse complement strand
ATAGACGGCAACCGAAAGCGCAATCTTCGCATCGTTTTGACCGATCACATATTGATCGAGCTGTTCCTTAATCTCCTTTGGCGTAGGAAGAACAAATTCAGCTGATTTTTTACCCTTTTTTGCTTTTTTCGGTTCGACGCCGTTGACAATTTCGTAGCAGGTTTCGATACATTCGTCACAAATATATATTCCGTCGCCTGCAGCAAGTTGTCTTACCTCGTCGGCACTCTTTCGGCAAAAAGAGCAACAAATTCTATTTTCGATATTATCCATAATTACCTCTTTGTAATTACCTTGTCAACCAATCCGTATGCAGCAGCTGCTTCTGCGGTCATGAAATTATCGCGCTCGGTGTCGCGCTCGATGATTTCGAGCGGCTGATTGGTATTTTCGGCAAGAATTTTGTTAAGTCTTTCGCGAGTGAATTTGATATGATCAGCGTGAATGATAATATCACTTGCCTGACCTCTCGCCTGGCCAAGCGGCTGATGAATCATAATTTCGGCATTCGGCAAAGCGAATCTCTTACCCTTTGCGCCGCTTGAAAGGAGAAATGCACCCATACTTGCCGCCATACCCATACAGATAGTTGAAACGTCACATTTGATATACTGCATTGTATCATAAATCGCCAAACCGGCAGAAACCGAGCCGCCCGGGCTATTAATATACAAGCTAATATCCTTTTCGGCGTCCTGTCCTTCTAAATAAAGTAACTGGGCAATAACAACGCTAGCTGTCGCATCGTTTACTTCATCGGATAAAACGATTATCCGATCGTTAAGAAGTCGGGAAAAAATGTCATACGACCTTTCGCCGCGACCGGTTTGTTCAACTACATAAGGTACAAAACTCATTATAAATGCACTCCTTTAAAATTGAAAAGAAAGTGCCGTCAATATATTAAGTTGACGGCACTCGTAAATTAAGCATATTAAAAATATAGGCAAATAAGTGACCGTTTATACAGATGGAAGGATAATTATTTCTCTGTCTTCTTTGCTGCGGGCTTTTTAGCAGCGGTTTTCTTTGCTGCCGGCTTTGCTTCGCCGTCAGCTTCGGTCTTTGTAGTGGTCTTCTTTGCCGCGGGCTTCTTTGCAGCAGTTTTCTTTGCTGCCGGCTTTGCTTCTGACGGAGCGTCAACCTCGGTGATTACTGCATTTTCGCGTACAAAGTCGATTGCCTTCTGAACAACGATGTCCTTGCTGATTTCGGTAGCAGGAACTGCCTTCTTAATCTGTTCAACGTCCATCTGATACTGTGCGGCGTAACGTGCATACTCAGCGTCGATGTCAGCTTCCTCTGCCTTAATGCCTTCGAGCTCAGCAATCTTTTCGAGTGCGAGGCGAACCTTCACCTGACGGAGTGACTGCTCCTTGAAGGTGTCGCGGAAGGCGGCAATATCGCCACCTGAATATTTAAGATATGTTTCGAGGTTCATTCCCTGCATTTCGAGGCGGTATGCGAAATCGCGTACATTCTCGTCAACACGGTGGTCAACCATTTCGTCGGGAATTTCTGCTTCGAAACCTTCGAGCATTTTGTCGATAAGCTGATTTTCAACATAGTCGTTAGCAGCGCGATCCTTGTATTCGGTTGCCTTCTGCTTTAAATCGGCCTTGTACTCGTCGAGAGTGTCGAATTCGCTAATGTCCTTTACGAATTCGTCGTCAATTTTGGGAAGTTCGGTTGCCTTGATTTCGTGAAGTTTAATCTTGAATACAGCTTCCTTACCGGCACATTCAGCGCTATGGTATTCTTCGGGGAAGGTTACCTTAACGTCAAATTCTTCACCGGCATTCTTTCCTACCATCTGCTCCTCGAAGCCGGGGATAAACTGGCCTGAACCGAGTTTGAGTGAGAAGCCCTCTGCCTTTCCGCCGTCGAACGCCTTGTCATCGATGAATCCTTCGAAATCGAATACAACGGTATCGTCCATAGCAGATGTTCTGTCTTCAACAGTGGTCATTCTGGCGTTGCGCTCGGCAACTGCCTTAATCTGATTATCAATTTCTTCGTCGGTAACGACTGCCTTTACCTTTTCAGCGGCAAGTCCCTTGTAATCCTTAATGGTTACTTCGGGCTTTACTGTGATGGTGATTTTAAATTCAACGCCGCTCTTGTCCATTGATACGAGGTCGAAATCAACCTTATCGCTGACCATTTCGAGTCCTGACTCGTCAAGGGCCGACTGAACAGCTTCGGGATAAAGAATTTCGAGCGCATCTTCGTAAAATACTTCGGCGCCGTAATATTTTTCAATAATTGTGCGGGGTGCCTTACCCTTTCTGAATCCGGGTATTGCAATTTTCTTTCCAACCTTTTTGTATGCCTTTGTGCAGGCATCGGCAAATGTCTGTTCATCGACAGAAATTGTCAATTCGTAGCGGTTGGTTTCAACTTTGTTTGTTCCCTTGAGCATTATAACATCCTCCTAATATATACATCGACTCATTATAACACAAATATTTTCCATTTTCTATATTTTTTTATCTAAATTTCATTCAAATTAGGTCGACTAATTTGTTAATTTACGCTATCTTATGAGCAAAGGTGTGAATTCGAGAAAGTCGCATGATACCAAATAGAACAAAATTCCGTCATATTCGGTGCATCGGCTTAAATGCGATTTTTTTCCGTGAAGGTGTCCGTAATAGACCTTTTTTATTCCGTGAGCTTTAAGCACATCGACTAGCTCGGTGCAAACATTATCCTCGAAAACAACAGGATAATGCAAAAACACCAGTATCTCCCCGCCGAGCTTTTCCGCCTCTTTTATGGTCGCCTCCAAACGTAGTGCTTCCCTCTTTATCAGCTTTGAGTCGGTACCGCTTTCGTCAATCGCCCAGCCCCTTGTACCGCAAATGGCATATTCGCCTACGCGAACTGCGCCGTTATTGACGATTGTAATGGAGTCAAAGCCGTTTGTTTCGAGGTGCTCGTTCATCTTTTTAAGCGAATTCCACCATAGGTCGTGGTTGCCTTTGAAAATTATCTTTTTTCCCGGCAAGGAATGGATAAACGAAAAATCCTTTACGGTGTCTTCGATTTTCATTTCCCAGGAAATGTCCCCGGGAATAACAACGGTATCGTCGTCGCTTACGATAGCTCTCCAATTCTTTTCTAATCGGGAGACATAGTTTTCCCAGCCCTTGAAAATATCCATGGGCTTGTCGGAATTAAGAGATAAATGCAAATCGCTTATTGCAAATATCGCCAACTTGCTTGTCCCCCTTTTTTAGCATAATCAGATTCCGAGATTGGTGTAAACCGCCTTTATCATATCGTCAGCGTCACAAACGTCGGTAAAGCGAACCTCACGCTTGTCAAGGTCACGGAGCGGAGTAGGAATAACAGTATCTGTGGCCTTGCTTAAAACCTCCATCGCCTCGACGCCCGTCGGATTGCTTTCATTCGGGCTTACGGCGTCAAGCACGTCGGCGGCGAACTTATACGGTGATGCAGTAGAAACAATGACAGTTTCGGTAAGGTCGCCAGTTTCCTTTACGTAATCGTTATAAACCTTTATAGCAACGCCGGTATGTGTATCGGCGAGATAACCGAACTTATCAAAGGTAGCGCTGACGGTTGCCTTTGTTTCATCATCGGTTGCGTATCCGCCGACAAATTCGTCACTCAGCTTCGCTTTAATAGCGTCGCTAACCTCGTACTTTCCGTCGGCAGCGAGCATTGACATATATGACGAAAGCTCGTCACTATTATTGCCGCTCATATCGTAAATAAGACGCTCCAAATTCGACGAAATGAGAATGTCCATCGACGGAGAAATGGTTGTATAGAAGCTACGATTGCGGTCATAAACACCTGTCGAGATAAAGTCGGTAAGCACCTTATTCGAGTTGGATGCGCAAATGAGCTTTTTAATCGGTGCGCCCATCTTTTTGGCATAATAAGCGGCGAGAATGTTACCAAAGTTTCCTGTCGGGACGACTACGTTGAAGCTGTCGATATCACCCTTTTCGGCGATGAGGTCGCAATATGCAGAAATGTAGTAAACAATCTGCGGCAAGAGGCGTCCCCAGTTAATCGAGTTTGCGCTCGAAAATGCCATTCCGTTTTCGTTCAGCTTTTCGGCAACTGACGGGTCGGTAAATATCTTTTTAACGCCTGTCTGGGCGTCGTCAAAATTGCCCTTTATTGCGCAAACGTACACGTTATCGCCCTGCTGGGTCATCATTTGAAGCTTTTGTGCCTTTGATACGCCGTCAACGGGATAGAATACAATAATT
>JAFOCH010000009.1 GCA_017381395.1 Clostridia bacterium | reverse complement strand
TACCGCCGACTATGTCGGTGCTGACGTGCCCGACGAATTCGTTGTTGGCTACGGACTCGATCATGACGAAAAATACCGCAATTTGCCCTATCTCGGCGTGTTAAAGCCGTCGGTTTACGAAAAGTAATTGCGAGGATATAAACCCATTTTTTAAGGAGATGTTTTTTTGAAAAAGAATGTACGAAATACCCTTCTGGTTATTTTAATTCCGATACTCATTTTCGTTTGCATTTTTGCCGTTATCAATGTGAACAAGACGGTCGATAAGCAGAATTATTCTGCCATCGTCGAAAAATTTTATGCAAACGAAATATCCGAATTCGAGCTGAATATTACCAGTCGCGAATTGACCTATAAGCAACGCTCGGATAATAAAACATACAAATACACCGTCCCCGATTCTCAAATTTTTTACAATGATATAAACGAATATCTCGTTGAGCATAATAAGGCGGCCGACAAAAAGGACAAAATCGAATATAACTATCTCCCCGGTAACGAGGGCTCGTGGATAGTTTCCTTCCTGCCGACATTGCTCACAGTGGCAATGATTGTGGTTTTCTTCTTCTTTATGTCAAGGAGAATGGGAAAAATGATGGGCGGCGACTCGACAATGGGCTTCGGAAAGGCAAAGGCAAAGAAGCTCACCGACGACGGACGAAAGACTCTTTTCACCGATGTTGCAGGTGCCGACGAGGAAAAGGCCGAGCTCGAAGAACTTGTCGAATTCTTAAAGAATCCTAAAAAGTTTAATGATATGGGTGCAAGAATCCCGAAGGGCGTTCTTCTCGTAGGCCCTCCCGGAACGGGTAAAACCCTCCTTGCAAGAGCCGTTGCAGGTGAAGCAGGAGTGCCCTTCTTCTCGATTTCGGGTTCCGACTTTGTCGAAATGTTTGTCGGTGTAGGTGCATCGCGTGTACGTGACCTTTTCGACCAGGCAAAGAAAAACTCACCCGCAATCATCTTTATCGACGAAATTGACGCCGTAGGACGTCAGCGAGGTGCAGGCCTCGGCGGCGGTCACGACGAACGTGAACAGACGCTTAACCAGTTGCTTGTTGAAATGGACGGCTTTGGCGTAAATCAGGGCGTCATCATTATTGCCGCCACCAACCGTCCCGACATTCTGGACAAGGCGTTGCTTCGTCCGGGCCGTTTCGACCGTCAAATCACGGTTAATTACCCCGACGTAAAGGGACGCGAGGAGATACTCAAGGTTCACGCCAGAGGAAAGCCGCTCGGCCCCGACGTCGAACTCAAAACGATTGCAAAGGCAACGGCAGGATTTACCGGTGCTGATCTCGAAAATCTGCTTAACGAAGCGGCTTTGCTTGCCGTCCGTAACGGACAGAAGGCAATTACCGAAGAAAATATCGAGGAAGCCACTATCAAGGTTATTGCCGGCGCAGAGAAAAAGAGCTGGATAATGAAGGATAAGGAAAAACTTAACACCGCTTATCACGAAGCAGGTCACGCTATCACCGGCTATTATCTTCCGACCCAGGACGAAGTTCATCAGATTACAATTATCCCGAGAGGTAGAGCCCTCGGTATGACCATTTCGCTACCGAGCGAGGATAAATTCTCGCGTTACCAGAGCGAGATGGAGGAGGAGCTTGTTATGCTTCTCGGCGGTCGAATTGCTGAGTCGATTGTATTCGGCGACGTTTCGACCGGAGCAGCTAACGATATCGAACGCGCAACCCAGACGGCTAAAAACATGGTTGTCAAATTCGGTATGAGCGGCGAGCTCGGACCCATTCTCTATGGTGGCAAAAACGAGGAGGTATTTCTTGGTCGCGACTATGGTCAGACAAATAACTGCTCCGAGCAGGTTGCGGCAAAGATTGACGCCGAGGTTCACCGTCTTATCACCACCGCGTATAAGAAGGGTGAGCAGATTCTGACCGAGCATAGAGACAAGCTTGACGCGGTCGCAAAATACCTCGTCGAAAATGAAAAAATGGACGCAGAGCAATTTAAAAATATTATGACCGGTACAGTAGATACCAAGGAGGAAACTAACAATGAAGGTAACTAAGGATACAATCATCGGTGACATTCTCGACGCCGATAGAGAAACTGCAGTATTCTTTCTCGAAATGGGAATGCATTGTTTGGGCTGTCCCGCATCACGCGGCGAGAGTCTGGGCGAAGCATGTGCAGTGCACAATGTTTCGGCCGACGAAATGATTGAAAAGATTAACGCATTTTTTGCGTCAAAGGAATAATCATGGCGCTTAATGCCCGACTGAGAGCCGTCGCAGATTTTGTCTGCGGCGGCGCTTTGGTCGTTGATGTAGGGTGTGACCACGCGATATTGCCCATCGAACTTGTCAAAGAAAATCGGGTAAAAAAGGTGATTGCCTGTGATATTGGCGAGGGACCCCTTTCGAGCGCAAAAAAGAATATTGAAAAGGCGGGACTGTCCTACGTTATCGAAACGCGACTTTCCGACGGGTTAAAGGAAATTGCACCCGACGAGGTTGACCATATCGTAATAGCAGGAATGGGCGGAGATCTCATTTCGTGGATATTGTCGGCATCCCCGTGGGTAAAGGATAAAAAATACTCATTCATATTTCAGCCGATGACCTCGGCGGACGATTTGCGCGAATATCTGTGTAGGAATGGATTTGTAATCCGCGAGGAAAGGCCCGTCCATGATGCAAAGCGGCTTTATACAGTAATGCTTTGCGGTTATGATGGTGGCGGCTACGAGCCGACCGACGACTACCGCTACATAGGTGAAGTGAAGCCCGATTCGCCCGAGGGAAGAGATTACTTCATGCGTCAAATTGGACGTATCGAAAGGCGACTTTCCGCTCTCAAAAAGGCAAAGGGTGACCACCCCGAAACCGCTAAACTGAAAGAAACATTAGCTAAAATAAAAGAAAGACTCGGTGAATGATTATGGCATTAAAAAAGGAAATATTTCAGTTTCTTGCCGACTGGGCGCCTATCGAAACGGCCCTCGATTTTGACAATGTCGGACTGCTCGTCGATAACGAAACCGACAACGTAAACAAGGTTGCAGTGTGCCTCGACATTACGCCCGAAACCATTTCGACGGCAAGTCAAATCGGTGCTGAGCTTATCGTTTCGCATCATCCCGTAATCTTTTCACCGCTCAAAAAGCTTACTAACGAAACCTCTGCCGTAATGCTGATAAAATCAGGAATTGCCGCAATTTGTATGCACACCAATCTCGACGCGGCTGATGGTGGAGTCAACGATGCCCTCGCCGAAAAAATCGGACTTTCGGGTATCGTCGCAGTTGACAGCGGCGACGGCACCGCACCGATGATGAGAATGGGTGAAATTGCCGAAATGACGGCCGATGATTTTGCCGTTTATTTGAAGGAAAAGCTCGGTTGCGGCTCGGTAAAATACGTTGCACCGAACAGAAATATTAAGAAGGTCGCGGTTTGCGGTGGCGCAGGTGAGGGATTTCTCTTTTTAGCGGCGGAGAATGGCTGCGATGCACTCGTCACGGGCGAAACAAAGCATCACATAAATTTAGCCGCAAAGGAAATGTCGGTCGGCATTTATTCCTGCGGACATTTCTCCACCGAAGCCGTGGTCAAATCGGCCATCGCAAAACGCCTTTTGGAGCGTTTTAGCGACCTCGAAATAGTCGAACTTAACGAAACTGACCCCGCGAAATATATTTAACCGAACTCTTACATTTAATATAAAGGAGATGATAATATGCCGATTGATGGCGCGTTTTTATACAATTTGCGACGTGAAATAGACCTTGTTGCCGCCGAAACCCGTGTTGATAAGGTGAATCAGCCGTCGAGGGATGAGATTATCATTTCTTTGCATAAACGAGGCTTTTCGGGTAAGCTGATTTTCACAATCAGCGACCCGCGAGTTCATTTCACCGACCAAAATTACGAAAATCCTGCTCAGCCGCCCATGTTCTGCATGCTTATGCGAAAGTATTTCACAGGGGCCAGGTATGTCGGCTCACATCAGGATGGACTCGAAAGGGTTGTCCGCTTTGATTTCGATACCTATAACGAACTCGGTGACCAAATAACCGTGTCAATTTTGATCGAGATAATGGGACGAAATTCGAATATTATCCTGCTCGAAGGTAACCGAATAATAGATGCACTTCGTCGTTCGTCTGTCGAATCGGGTAAGCGAATAATTCTGCCCGGTGCCGTTTATGAGCCGCCCGAGAGTCAGAATAAAATACCCCTTATCACCGCCGATGTAAAATCAGTTGCGGCTCAAATTCGCGATGCGCAAGGGCGACTTTCCGACCGCCTGTTTAATTTGCTCGACGGTGTGTCACCTCTCGTTGCGCGTGAAATTGCCTTCTACGCGGCCGAAAGTGCAGACGCAGAAACTCTTGACGACACGGCGTATATGCGCCTTATCGGTATGCTCGAAAGGGTAAAGTCAAGCATCGAAAATGGGCAACCGAACCTGCTTCTCAGGTCGGGTACAATCCCTTACGATTTTTCATATATCCCGATTGCCCAGTATGGCAAAATGGCGGAATGTAAATCCGCCGATTCGTTTAGTACGTTGCTCGATTCCTTCTATGCCGAGCGTCGTCAACAGGAGAATATGAAACGCAGAACGGCCGATTTGATGAAGCTGATTACCAATTCGGTCGAACGTCTTTCGCGAAAGATAAATAAGCAACGAGCCGAGCTCAAAGCTTGCGAAAATAAAGAGGATTTGCGCATTTGCGGCGAACTTTTAAAGGCGAATATCGGTATGATTGAGAGGGGAGCCACCGTTTGCGAGGTCATCAATTATTACGACCCCGAATGCAAACCTCTGCGAATAAAACTTGATGAGCGATTAACCCCCGCTCAAAATGCCGCAAAATATTTCAAGGATTATAAAAAAGCACACACCGCCGAGGAAATGCTGTCAAAGCTGATTAGCGATGCCGAGCAGGAGATAATATATCTCGAAAGTGTCTTTGACTCGCTGTCGAGGGCTGAGTGCGAAAGCGACATAGCCGAAATCAGAGCCGAGCTTGCTGACAGCGGATATATTCGCCGCAAAGCATCGGCAAAAAAGCAACAAAAAAATCGTGCCTTGCCGCCATATCATTACAGGTCGAGTGACGGCTTTGACATATACGTCGGTCGAAATAATCGTCAGAACGACACTCTCACGCTGAAAACTGCCGAGCGCTCCGACATCTGGCTGCATACAAAGGATATTCACGGAGCCCACGTTATCATCGACGCAAGGGGCGGAGAGGTCCCCGACACGACCATAATCGAGGCCGCCGAAATTGCCGCATATCATTCAAAAGGGCGTCATTCCTCGTCGGTGCCGGTCGATTACGTCCGCGCATCAAAGGTAAAAAAACCATCGGGAGCGAGACCGGGAATGGTAATATACGAAGGGCATAGTACCCTTTACGTCACCGCCGACGAAGAAAAGATAAAGCGCCAAATTGCACAATAATATTTAGTAATATTTGTATTTCTTTGCGGTTGGAAAATTGTATGAATTGTGATAAAATCACTTTATATGTTCACTTGGAGGTATAATGAATGAAAAAATCAATTTTATTGTATGTGATAAAGAGGGCTGCGCTAATGAGCGTTTTTGCCCTGACAATGTCGGCGTGTATTTCGTGCGGAGGTGGAGAGGAAACTGTTGAATCCTCGTCAACTCCCGAATCGTCAAAGCCCACCTTTACCGTTCGCGACGATAATAACCTTATTCCTGACGAAAACGCCCTCGAAGAAGGCGAATACACTGACGGCGAATTCGTTTATTACATAAATAATAACAATGCCTCGGTCATCGACTATATCGGTGACAAAAAGGCGGTTGAAATTCCGTCAAGCGTCGACGATATTCCCGTTACCGCTATTGGTGACAATGGCTTTGCCGACATTAGCACAATCGAAAGCATAAAGGTACCCTCATCGGTGGCTAATATCGGTAGCTTTGCCTTTTCCTACTGCACCGGGCTTAAAACTATCGAGCTTCCTCCGAATCTCGTTACAATCGGAAGCTATGCCTTCAATCATTGCACCTCGCTCGAAAGCTGTGTAATTCCCGATTCGGTTTCCAATCTTCCGCAGTCGGTATTCTACTACTGCGAATCGTTAAAAGAGATATCACTGCCCAAATACGTAGGCGGCATCCCGAAGGAAACCTTCTTCTACTGCACCAGTTTAGAGGAGTTTACCATGCCCGAATTTGCAACAGGAGTAGGCGACTATGCCTTCACCGGCTGTTCAGCGCTTAAAAAGATAAATTGCGGCGAAAACCTTGCCACTATTGGAAAAGAGTCATTCAGATATTGCACCGCTATTCAAACCCTTGACTTTTCAAAGTGCAAGAGTATTGGCATCGGATCAAAGTCGTTTGCAAACTGCACCTCGTTAAAGAAGGTAATTTATCCCGCCGAAAAGGGTGCATCGGGCGATGCATTTATGGGCTGCGATAATATCGAATACGTAAATGGTTGATTGAGGTGACTAGAATATGAAAAAGATAATAGCTTTACTTTTGGCTCTTTCGATGCTTACCTTGTTATCTGCTTGCGGAGACAAAACGGCATCAAATGATAAAAATTCGGATAGCAAAAATGACACATCAACAGTTTCAGAAACGGAGGAAACAGGTGTGCTTAAACCATATACCGAACCCGAAAATGACGGCATCAACATTATGCTTCTTGGCGATTCCTTGACACAGGGAACCCAGGGTAGCAGTGGCTATCGCAGCTATCTTTATGATATGTTAAAGAAGGATGGCTACAACTTTAATTTCGTCGGCCCGTGGCAGATTGAACCTGCATTTATGCATCACGATTACCGT
>JAFOCH010000055.1 GCA_017381395.1 Clostridia bacterium | reverse complement strand
TCTTTGGTGGAGACGGAGGGGATCGAACCCTTGACCTTACGGATGCGAACCGTACGCTCTCCCAGCTGAGCTACGCCCCCATATTCTCGCGCCGCTTAAACATTACACAAAGCGGCGCGTTGTAATTATTGTTTTTTTATCAAAGATTGCCGTTGCGGTAATCCTCTAACCTTTCGTCGAAATAGCGGTCAAAATCGCCCTCGTCGTATTCGCCTCGGTCGTAATCATCGTAATAGTAATCATCGTCGTAATAATCATACTCAAATGTTTCGCCTATGGCTGCAAAAAGCAAAAGCACGGAAAGTCCGATTGCTATAAAACCGGTGATAATTCCTGTCAATGATTTGCCATCTTTCTTGCCATTTGCACGAGCAACAAAGCCAAAAATGACACCAAGTGTACCGAGAATGATACCTGTATATATTCCTCCGAAAAGCACCAATCCGCAAATGCCGCAAACCATGGCCGCTATTGCCAATCCGTTACCACGATTATTTGGGGCATATCCGTAGGGAAAGTTGCCATAGGGCTGATAATACTGATTATTCGCCTGATTGGGATAATTGGTTGGCTGTAGCTGATTCGGGTAGGGTTGATACTGTCCCTGCGGCTGGATCGGCTGTGGTGCATAGGGCGGTACAGGTTGGCTGTACTGCGGTTGAACGGGTTGAGTCGGCTGCGGTGCAACGGGCGGCTGTGTCGACTGAACGGGTTGCTGAATCGGACGCTGAGCATAAGGTTGATTTATCGGCTGATACTGGTGAGGCATCGGCTGATACATCGGTTGCTGAATCGGCATCTGATATTCGGGCGGAAAGGGACGTCCCTCGGCCTGAAACGGCGGGTCAACACTCTCCACCTGTTGAGTATAGGTCATATTAGGCGCAAAATTCGGTTGAGTCGGCATAAAATTCGACTGACCTTGTACAAAGCCAGGTTGACCTTGCGCATCATTCGGCTGAACAGATGGATCAGAAACGTTCTCGTTTTCGTTCACCTTCGGTTCGGCGGAAAGGTCATTGTCTATTTCATTATTTTCTACATTCATATTATTTTCAGCGTCGGTTTCGACGATATTCAATTCCTTGTTTTCGCCCATTTTACCTCGCCTCCTTATTAATAAAATTATATCTCAATTACATACGTTCGTCAATCACCTTTTGGGTGCGGATTTGCACACCGTGTTTAAAACGCACATATCACATTTCGGCGTTCTGGCAATGCAAACCGCCCTTCCATGAAGGACAATTCGGTGGCAAAAATCATTTGAAAGTTCGGGTGGGAGCAACTTTTTTAACTGCATTTCGACCTTAAAAGCGTCCTTTGAATCGCATAGTCCGAGCAGACCACTAATGCGAATTACGTGGGTATCGGCAACGACAGCCGGCTTTTTATAAATATCTCCCAAAATGAGATTTGCCGTCTTTCTTCCGACGCCCGAAAGGGAAAGAAGCGACTCCATATTATCGGGCACAATTCCGTCGAAATCATCGCGCAGCTTTTGACACATGGCTACAATATCTGCCGCCTTTGTCTTATAAAGGCCGCAGGATTTTATATATTCAGCGACCTCATTTACGTCGGCTTCGGCAAATTCGTCAACCGAACGATAGCGGTCAAAAAGCGCAGGGGTGACCATATTTACGCGCTTGTCGGTGCATTGAGCCGAAAGCCGCGTTGCAATAAGCAGCTCGTGAGGTGCCGAATAATTAAGCTGACACTCCGCCTCGGGATATTCCTCCCAAAGCAGACGCATTATTTCGTCGGCTCGTTCCTTTTTGGTCATTTTTTCTCCCTCCTTTTTTTAGACAAAAAAGGACAGCAACGACAAATAATTATTCCTCGTTTACCGTCCCATTTTTTATGTTTATTTTTGAAGTTCGCTTACTCGGTAGCAGAGGGTCATCATCGAAGCTCCCAGATGCACGTTTTCGACCGCAACCCCGTCCATTTCACCAAAGTCATAGTGGCTAAAATTCCAAATTCCTTTTATCCCCAGTCGGACAAGCTGATTTCCCAATGCTTCGGCCGCCTCCTGAGGTACGCAAAGCATGGCTACCTTCGGCTTTTCGCTTCGGCAAAATTCGTCAAGGCCGCTGATATGTCTGATCGGCATTCCAGCAACAAGACGTCCTGCAAGTGACTCATTCTTATCAAAAACGGCAGAAAGATGGAACCCTCTATCCTCGAAATTCATGTGGGTTGCGATGGCTCGGCCAAGGTTACCCGCGCCGATGATTATGCAACCGAAACGATTTGTAAGGCCGAGAATTTCAGCGATTTGCTGCTCTAATAATTCGATATTATATCCATAGCCCTGCTGTCCAAATCCGCCAAAGCAATTCAAATCCTGGCGAATCTGACTAGCGGTGAGGCCCATTCGTTCGGCAAGTCCCCTTGATGAAATACGTGTAAGTCCCTGTTTCTTTAATTCGCCGAGAAAACGATAGTAGCGCGGCAAACGGCGAATAACCGACATAGAAATATTATCTCTCACCTTGTATTTTTCAACCTCTCTATAAATCTATGTAAATATAATATTATTATCTCTCATTTAACACTAATTGTCAAGAAATTGTCATTCTTTTTAACCACTCTTTTTTATGTGTCAGGATATGCCGCCCTTTCATATTATATACCGTGCAAGCAATTTGCACCTACCATTTATATTCCATCAGCGTCATTTCATTCATGCAAACAAACCCCCGATGCGTAAAAAATTACGCTAATCGGGGGTTTGCGCCTTTGGTTATTCCGGAAACTACTGTTTCAGGTCAAAGGACTTACAGTCGGTGCACTGATCCATCGAAGGATTGCACTCATGGGTGCCTACCATAATGCAGCCAAGCGAACAGTAATTTTCATTGCTGCAATGATGCTTACAGTTTGCTACTGTACACTGGATAGACTTGTTAGCCTTCATCATGTCGATATACCTCCCTGATTGGACTACGCTGTTATTATGAGAAATATTTTCGGAAATATACGCATATTTTTTTAAAAAAATTTATATAAATAACGAAAGGGATTTTACATATTATATTCAAAAAAGAGGTGTTATGAATTATGCAAATTTTTGAATACACGATGAGGAATAACGAGGGGCTGAAAGCGTATGACGCCAGTCGGCTGATTCAGGTGGCGGTCGAATCGGGATGCACCGTGACCCTCGAAAAAAGCGGAAAAACGGTAAACGCGAAAAAGCTTTTTGCCGTGATGGGACTAGGGATTAAAAACGGGGATCAAATCAAATTCACCGTCAGCGGCGCAAACGAAGCCGAAACCGCCCAAAGCATAAAGTCGCTTTTGCTCGGAATGAATTAAAAAAGGTTGAGGTAAAATCCTCAACCTTTTTTATTTATCGATTAATCTTTTTTTGGTAAAAACGCGCCCGACAGAAGAATTAAAAACAAAATCGTAATCTGTGGCCAGGCGACCGTTTCGTCAAAAATGCCGTGAAAAAGTACGCCCATCGTCATAGCCAAACCGAGTGCACAGGTCGGCTGATTTATGCGCTTTACGGCATTTTTTATAATCGGGATAAAGTAATGGATAAAGAAGCCCGACACAAGCGAGGTGCCGACAATTCCGAGGCACAAAAGTCCGTCGAGCAACAAGCTGTGGGCGCAGGTGGTAACCCACACGTTAAAGCCAAGCTCGGCTCCGACATATTTTGGACTTTCCATCATATAGGTCAATGCGCCGCGACCAAAAATCGGTGTTTGCTTAAACAGATGTACGGCAAGCTGCCACACTCGATAGCGCAGATTAAAGGATTCACTCGCCTCAAAAAGTCGGGGCAGTAGCTTCGGATAGGCAAAAACTGCGGCAAGAGCAACCAAACCCGCACCGATAAAAATAGCAACAAACTTCCACCGCTTGTTAAACAAGAGTAAAAAGAAAACTCCGCAAACAAGCTCGGCAATCCCAAGTAATGAGCCGCAAAGCGCCAAACTGATGAGATTGGCTATAATCACTGCTGTATAAATTCGCCTGTTTCCACGCGACGACATTATTTTATAAAGCGCGGCAAGGATGACAAAGGTGACCGCCGTGCCAAACATATTCGGGTTAAAAAACGCACCTGCACAGCGCAAATCCTTATTCATCGAAAGTGTCGGCCAAATGGCATACGCAACCCTTTCGCAGGTGGCGACAAAGGTGACGATTACACTCGCCGCTGATGCGAATTTTATTCCTTCCTCGAATATGTCGGGGGTGATTGCCTTTTTTAAATAAATGCCGAACGTCAGCATCAAAACAAGCCCTACGCCTCCGATAATTCCGACGTAGTTACGATAAAATATCGGCGGAATTATTGATGCGAGGGCAATCGGCAAAAGCCAATAGCAAAGCCCACACGAAAAAATCATCCTTCTCGTGCGGGGATTTATTATCAGCGATGTAACGAGCGCCGCCTCGACAACAAACGAAAGTATGCTCGGCAAAAAGACGCAAAGCACCGCTGAAAGAATAATTACACGGTCGGTAAAGCGGTCAAAAAAGCCGCCCTTCTTAACCTCCATGCGTCACATTCCTTTTTTTATAAAAATTATTCGGCAACCGATTCAGCTTCGGATGAAGCGAAATTAAGTCCGTTACCGTCAACTACTTCGTACTCCTGAGCCGAAATGTCGGCAGCTGTTTTGCCGTCGTTGATGCCAATTTTTCCTGCATTCTCATCCTCGGGATTGAGAAGTGTACCGGCAATTGCGCATACAATAATTACTGCAATTGCGCAGAGAAAAGTGATTACCGACTTTTTGTTGTTGTTAAAAAATTCCTTCATTTTATTCACCTTTTGAAAATATTTTATATGCCTGTTACGGCTTTTTTAACCATCAATTTGCTTTTTTGCCTGCTCTGCGGCGGAAAGTATCTCTTCCATCAAATCAAGCGGCTTTTGTCTAGACTTGCCTGCCAAGCTGTAATGCGGCTTTGACCCTGCGCCAACGGCAAATCGTACCGAATACTTGGCACTAAGTGATGCCGCAAGCTGCATATCCAGGTTAACGGGATACAACTTTATTGCGCCGAGTCGATACTGTACCTCGGTTATTCCAAGGGCCGCTGCTCGATTTCGCAAAAGGGCAACCTTTACCAGCCCGTTGACCGACGGCGGTATGTCGCCAAAGCGGTCACAAAGCTCGTCAATTACGTCCTCCGAGTCCTCAACGCTGCGAATGTCGGCTATTCGCCTGTAAATTCCAAGCCGCTGCGGCAAGTCGGGAATATAATCCTCGGGGATATGGGCGGTTATCGGCAGGTCAACCGTACACTCGACGAGTGATGTCGGCTTTTCCCCTTTTTCCTCGCTGACGGCGTCGGCAAGGAGCCGCAAATACATATCGTAGCCCACCGAATCCATGTGTCCGTGCTGCTCTCCGCCAAGCAGGTTACCTGCTCCACGAAGCTCAAGGTCACGCATAGCAATCTTATACCCCGAACCGAATTCGGTAAATTCGCGTATTGCTTCGAGTCGCTTTCGGGCGATTTCGGTCATTGATTTTCCGCCACGGAAGGTCAGATAAGCATACGCTCTTCGTGATGAACGACCTACACGTCCTCGCAGCTGATGAAGCTGGGAAAGACCGAATCGGTCGGCATCCTCGATAATAAGGGTATTGGCATTCGGCACATCTACCCCTGTTTCTATTATAGTGGTACAAACCAAAATGTCAATTTCTCTTTCGATAAGTTTTCGCCAAACCTCGCTCAATTCCTCCTCGCCCATCTTTCCGTGGGCGATACCGATATTGCAATCGGGGATGCGCTGCTTTAACTTTGCCGCTGCGAGTGAAATGGTTTCAACCCGATTATGCAGGTAATACACCTGACCGCCGCGTCGAATTTCGCGATTTATGGCGTCAACTATTACTCCGAGGTCGTGCTCGACAACATAGGTTTGGACGGGCTGGCGGTCGTTCGGCGCCTCGTCAATCGACGACATATCGCGAAGCCCCGACATAGCCATATTCAATGTACGCGGAATTGGTGTAGCCGACATGGTAAGCACGTCAACCGACGGGCAAAGCTCCTTTAACCTCTCCTTTTGCTCGACGCCAAAGCGTTGCTCCTCGTCGATTATGACCAGGCCCAAATCCTTGAACTCGACGTCCTTTGAAACGAGACGGTGGGTACCGATTATCATATCAACGCGACCCTTTTTGAGTCGGTTGAGAATGGCTGTTTGCTGTTTTGCCGTTCTGAATCGGGATAAAAGCTCGACCTCGACCGGCATATCCTCCATTCGACGCAAAACCGTCTGATAATGCTGCCAGGCGAGAATGGTAGTCGGGCATAAAAGGGCGCATTGTTTGCCCTCGGCGATACACTTAAATGCGGCTCTGAGCGCAACCTCGGTTTTTCCCACGCCGACGTCTCCGCAAAGCAGTCGGTCCATCGGCACAGCCCTCTCCATATCGTCCTTTATCTCATTTATACAACGAAGCTGGTCATCGGTTTCGTCATATTCAAAGCGGTTCTCGAAATCCGACTGAATGTCGGTGTCGGACATAAACGCATATCCCTTTGCCGCCATTCGCTCAGAATAAAGCTTGATAAGCTGACGGGCCATATTTTTTACCGCCGATTTTACTCGTGAGCGTGTCTTTTGCCACTGTTCACCGCCGAGTCGGTTAAGTTTCACCGCGCCGTCGGCCGAATTGCCGATATATTTCGACACCAAATCAAGCTGGGTTACAGGCACGTACAAAACGTCCTGCTTGGCATAATTTATCTTTATATAATCCTTTGTTATTCCGTCATTTGCAATCTTGTGTATTCCGTCGAAAATGCCGATTCCGTGGGCAACATGAACGATATAATCGCCGCGGTGAAGTTCCTCGATTCCATTGATTTGTTCGCCTTTTTTATACTTGCGACGGGAAATCGGCTTTGCTCCCATGTACTTGTCACGGGTGATGACGGCAAATTTACCCTCGGTGCTTTCAAAGCCCGACGACAGAGCACCTAGCGTTACCGTTACCCCTTTATCGCGCAAGAATGGTGGATTATCGAGAAACGCAGCATCAATCGAGCGGTCACTCAGCTCGTCGGCAAGATTCTGTGCCGCCTTTTTATTTCCGGCGAGAATTGCCACCGAATAGCCCGATTTGAGCATCGGCTCAATATCGTCGGCAAGCTGTGTCACCGAGCCGCGCCACGAGGTAGTTTGGCGCATATTAAAGCCGACCGACGTTTTTAGTTCGGTGCCGTAGCTACCCCTCGCAAACGTGTCGGTATAAACCAAATTTTTACCGCCGATGAGGGAGAAAAACTCGGATTTAGTGAGTGTAAAGCGATCAAGCCCCTTTGTCAGCGTGCCATCCTCGAACATGAGTTCCAAATCCTCACGCTGCTGGACAAAAAATCTGCGTAAACTCTCGTTAGCGTTATTGTATTCGCTGAGGAATATCAGCTCGTCACCGACATAGTCAATTACCGTTTCACTATTCTTATAAGCAAGCGGCAGGTATTTATCAAAGCTGTGCGGAAACACTCCCGACCTCGCCGCCAATGTAGCAAGACCGAGCTTTTCCTTTGCAAGTTCGTTTTTTTTGGTCAGTTTGGAGGCGAATTGCTCGACCTCATTTACAAATCGGTCGGCGAAAATAACCTCGCAGGCAGGGGGAATAATCACCTCGTCAAGCAGGTCGGTACGCCGCTGACTTTCCTTATCAAACAAACTCAACGAATCGACCGAATCGCCCCAAAATTCGATTCGTACCGGATTTTTCATTTGTGGCGGAAAAAGGTCGAGTATGCCTCCCCTGACGGCAAACTGACCGACGCCCTCGACCATATCGGCGCGAATATATCCCGCCGAAACAAGTCGAGCCAAAATCTCGTCTAGAGGTAGCTCCTGACCATTTTTAACAGTAAAGGTATGAGCGCAAAGTTTCTCTTTCGGCAAAGTAAGTTGGCAGGCGGCAACGGCACTTGCAACACAGACGGTATAGTCGCCGTCGGCAATTTTCTGCAACGCGCCGAGTCGCATGTGCTCGTATTCACGGGAAAATCCGGCTATATCGCGAAAAGTGTAGTCCCTCGACGGATAGTAAACGGCATTCACTCCGAGCGCCGTCAAATCGTCGCAAAAACGGGAGGCTTCGGCTTCGTCGGCGGCAATAATGAGGGCACGTCGGTCGAGCTCCTCGCAGAGCGATTTTATCAGTACCGCTTTATGAATATGAGAAAGGCCCGTCGCAGCTGCAGGAAAGCCGAGATGGGCAAGCGCCCCTTTCAGCTCGCGATATTCGGGCAATTTGCCCATTAATGCTGATACAAACTGCATAAACGGTCTCCTTTCTCCTTAAAATTCAGGTATAATTATGCAATCATGAATTAAATTTATTCATCGCCATATCAATCTTTTCGCCGACAATGAGCTTTATCGCATCGCAGGCATTTTTTGCCGCCGATTTGAGCGACTCGACCTCGTCGTTTTTAAAACGCGACAGCACCCACGCGGCAAGGTCGTATTCGGGATGCGGCTTTTTGCCCACGCCCATTTTGATACGGGCGAAATTGTCACTTTGGAGCTGATAAATTATGCTTTTAAGCCCGTTGTGACCGCCGTCGCTACCCTTTCGCTTTATACGAAGCTTGCCGACGTCGAGGGAAATATCGTCCGACACGACGATTATTCTTTCGGCGGGAATTTTATAGAATGCGGCGGCATCTCTGACCGCTTCGCCCGAATTATTCATATATGTTTGCGGCTTCATGAGAATGCACTTTTTGTCCCCGATTTGAGCCGTACCGTAGAGCGACTTGAATTTAAGCTTTGTCACCGCGCACGAGCATTCCTCGGCGAGCATATCGATAACGATAAAACCCGCATTATGCCTCGTCGCTTCGTATTCGCCGCCGGGATTACCCAAGCCGACGATTATGTAATCAACGTTTCCTGTTGCCATCTTCTTTTTACCAAAAAACATAGTGACTCCCCTAATGAATTTTTATACATAAATGAGATTTTTATTCCAATTATCATCCACTTTACATTATGACCGATTGTTTCGTCTTTTTCAAGCACATTCTAACCCTTTTTAATGTCAAAAATACAATAAATAAGCGAAAATCACTAAAATTCGAGCTTTATACGGCATAAGTTTGTTGAAAAAAATACCACCAAATCAGAAATTTAATGTAGAAAAAATTTTTAATGTCTGTTATAATATGAAAGATATTGTGCGCGGACTAGCCGCCGAATATCGCTTTTTAACATTGTTATCTATTTTTAGGAGGTAAATATCACATGGCAAAAAAGTATTGCTACCTGTTCTCAGAGGGTAACGCTGACATGCGTGAGCTCCTCGGCGGTAAGGGCGCTAACCTTGCCGAAATGACCAAAATCGGTCTCCCCGTTCCTCAGGGCTTCACAGTTTCTACCGAAGCTTGTACCCAGTACTATGAGGATGGCAGAAAAATCAACGCAGAAATCCAGGAAGAAATCATGCAGAGCATCGTT
>JAFOCH010000002.1 GCA_017381395.1 Clostridia bacterium | reverse complement strand
TTAATCTTTATTTCAATGACGAGTTGGTTGATAGCGTAGATTCGTATTTCGGAATGAGAAAAATTTCAATTTCAGGGGACAAGATACTGCTCAATAATCAGCCGATAAATCTCAAAATGGTGCTCGACCAAGGGTATTGGAAGGATTCTCATTTAACCGCACCAAGTGGACAGGCGCTTCTCGATGATATATATACTACATTTGAATACGGTTACAATGCCGTCAGAAAGCATCAAAAGGTTGAGGATGAGCGTTACCTTTATCTATGTGATAAATTAGGTATGCTTGTTTGGAGCGAAATGGCGAATGCGTATGCGTTTACCGATAAAGCCGTGTCCTATTTTACTGATGAATGGAAAAAAATCGTTATCCAAAATCATAACCATCCGTCGATTATAACCTGGGTACCATTTAATGAATCGTGGGGATTTAGCAATCTCGGCAGTAATGTTAATGAGCAGAATTTTGCTAACTCGATGTATCTTTTTACAAAGGTGCTTGATCCAACCCGACCGGTAGTTTCAAACGACGGCTGGCAGCAGGTAATGACCGATATTATCACAATTCATGAATATCGTCACGATGCAGAAGAGGTGTATAATGCCTATACCGATAAGGATTTAAAGATTCTTAATGGTCAATTACCGTATTCGTGCAATAATAAATTGCTTGCTGATGGCTATAAATATAATGGGCAGCCGGTTATTATGAGCGAGTATGGAGGCATTACATATTATAAGAAATGTAATGAAAAGGGCGATTGGGGTTACGGCGGAGTAAAAAGTGAGCAGGATTTTATAAACAAGCTCGCTGAAATTACCGAAACTGTCGAAAAAATTCCTTACATTTCGGGCTATTGCTATACTCAGATTACCGACGTTCAGCAGGAAATGAACGGACTGCTTTATGAAAGCAGAGAGCCGAAATTTAGTAAAGAGGGAATAATGGCTATTAAGGCAATTAACGACCGAATGTATAACAAATAGTATAATATAAATGTTTAAACGGTACGGCATTTTTACTTGACATTGCCGTACCGTTTAGATAAAATAATCAAGTATAATTGAACAAATGTTTCCGTAGCTCAGCTGGATAGAGCGACCGCCTCCTAAGCGGTAGGTCGGAGGTTCGAATCCTCTCGGGAACACCAAAAAAGCCGTCTCAAAAGGGACGGCTTTTTGTTGTCATATTCTTTTGTTGCGCATGAAAATATGGAATAAAAAATGCATATGAATTGTAATATAATTGAGGAATTATTTTGGATGATTTTATTTTTTTAATGATTTTTGTGATTTATTACAGTTTCAAAGCAAGGTGGCGTTATAAATAATAAAAATTTACTAAGTGGAATTATTGTATAAAGTCAAATAAATAGTTGACAAAACAAGAGTAGTTTGGTATTATATAGGTAAAATAAATTGTAATATTTCGTCGATTTATGAATGAAAAATTATGCGGCTTACAATTTGAGAATAAATATTCTCAATGTAATAATTTTTTAGAAGGGAGGTTTTATCGATGAAAGGTAAGGCTATTGCTGGTCTCGTACTTGGTATTGTAGGAATTGTTTTCGCTATTTTGGGATATTGGTTCGCAGTACTTAGCTTGCCGATTTCAATTGTTGGTCTTATTCTCGCCATCCTCGGTGGTAAGGAACTTAAGGCTGCAAATGAACCTTCTGGTATTGCTACTGCCGGTTTAGTTCTCGGCATTATTGCTGTTGTAATTTCAGCTATCTCATTCTTTACATGCGGACTCTGTACAATTTGTGTTGCTAGCACCGCTAACCAGTTTGAAAATGAGCTTGAACAGGCTCTTAATCAGCTTGGTAACATGTAATTTTAGTTTCTAAAAATGATAACCCGATACATTTTTGTACCGGGTTATTGTTTTGTTTAAATTTTTATAATTAGAGGTTTAATATGGAACCGTTTATTTACATTTTTGGTAAGGAAATACCTATTTACGGCATTGCGTGGATTTTAGGTACGGCAATTGCTGGTTTAATTGCTTACTTATTGACTAAAAAAAGCGGGATTGAAGGGTATGACTTAGTCTATTCGGCGGTTTTTGCAGTTTTAGCAGGAGTAGCAGGGGCAAAATTGCTATTCATCCTTGTTTCGCTTAATATAATTATTGAACAAAATATTCCTTTTACGGCCGTATTACAGGGTGGGTTCGTTTTTTACGGCGGATTGATTGGTGGCGCAATAGGAATACTTATTTATACAAAAATGTATAAGTTGAATACGCTGAAATTTTTTGATTTATTCGCCTTGGTTATGCCGTTGGGACATGCCATAGGTCGAGTTGGCTGTTTTTATTCGGGTTGTTGCTACGGAATGCGTTATGATGGGCCGTTTAGCTGTGAATATACAAAAACGCTTGGCATGACCCCGTTAAATACAGCATTATTGCCAGTTCAGTTAATCGAAGCGGTGCTTTTAATTATATTATTCTGTGTGTTGATGTATATGTATTTAAAAGTTCAACAAACAGGAATCATTACTGTAATCTACTTATATGTATATAGCGTAATTCGATTTGTGCTTGAATTTTTACGTGGTGACTTAGAAAGAGGATTAATTTTTGGCTTGTCAACGTCACAAATCGTTAGCGTTATGATAGTCGTTTTTGTTACAAGTTTTTTGATTATCAAATTAAAAAAGAAGGCTGTTAGTTGACAGCCTTCTTTTTTTATGAGTATTACATCAATTATTATATTTCCAAATAAATAAAAGACGGTGTAAAACCGTCTTTTACTTGGCTGAGGTGGCAGGATTCGAACCTACGGATGCGGGAATCAAAATCCCGTGCCTTACCGCTTGGCGACACCTCAATAAATTATAACGGGCGTACGGCATGAGCCGTATGCCCGTATTTGTTAAAATGGGGTGGATAAAGGGAGTCGAACCCTTGACCTCCAGAGCCACAATCTGGCGCGCTAGCCAACTGCGCCATATCCACCATATTTAAGGCATTTAATCGGCAACACTATTATAATAACAAATATTGCTTGTGTCAAGCCGAAAGATGCGCTTTTTACAAAATTGGCT
>JAFOCH010000001.1 GCA_017381395.1 Clostridia bacterium | reverse complement strand
TTTTAATTTATCAGATATTCATGCACCCGAAATGGACACAGAGGACTATCCGCTTCAATGTCGTTTTAAATAATAAGACGGCAATGACCACCGCCGAAAAGGATCGGCGTTTATCACATGCCCGAATATAATACCACAACGGAACTTAAAATGCAAGTATTTTTTTAATATTATGCAAATATGTTCATTTCGCTGTCGTAAATGGCTCGTCTGACCACTCTTTTTATTGATAAATCATCACTGAAAGCGGCTAAAACGAGATTCGGATTGATATTTTCCTGCGTTCCTGCCGGAAGGGTTATGAGCAAAGCGGTATCGCCATTTTCCTCCGACACGGAATATTGGACTATCTTTTCTTTAAGGTCGATTTGCTTTATGCCGCCCTTTTTGGTAGTCTTTTCGACTATGATTTGCGGCTGCGAAAGAAAATCGTTAAGCGGCTTTACACATTCGCCCTTTAATACAATATAAAAGTCGGCATAGGCGATTTCACTGAATTTCTTTATCGGGTCGCAAACTGCGGTGATTTCCATTCCGTCGGGAGCCACGGCAGAAAGTCTAGCCATAATCTCGTCATTAGTCATATCGTCATTGATACGCATATCGACGGCTTCACTTTCGCTCTCGAATCCGAGTGAAAGCGGTAGGGCAAAATTAACGTACGGGTGCTGATGGAAGCCCTCGGTAAACCAAACGTCAATCTTTCCCCTGCGAATCATACGGAGCATAACACGGTTAATATCGAGATGGGAAATATACTTTAACTTACCGGTTTTATTATAATAAATTCTTACAGGCCTCACGGCATATCCCCTCCCCGAATTTAGTTGCACCGCAACCCGCACATTTCTGACGGCAGTTGGGTGTAGTAACGCTTTCGTGCGCAAGCTTGTCCTGATTGATAAGGAACTTTTTGCTTACGCCGATATCGATATGATCCCACGGCAGAATTTCGTCGTATTCACGCTTTCTATTAGCATAAAAAGCAGGATCGAGTCCGCATTCATCGAATGCTTCGTGCCATTTTTCGTAATTAAAATATTCGTCCCAACCATCGAATTTGCATCCTTTTTCCCACGCCTTATAAATCACGTCGCAAAGACGACGGTCACCTCTTGCAAGTACCGCTTCAATAAGCGAGGTTCCGGAATTATGCAAACTAACCGAGATTTTTCTTGTTTTAATACAATCGCGCAGATGTTTCTGCTTCTCCTCGATGATTGCAAAATCATCCTGCGCCTCGAACTGAAATGGTGTAAACGGCTTTGGAATAAAGGTAGCGCAGGAAACAGAAACGGAAACGCCCTTTCCCTTCGGTCGATTTTCGAGTGAGTAATAAAGGTCAACAACCTTTTGAGCGAGGGTTGCAATACCTTCAATATCCTTCATAGTTTCGGTCGGAAGCCCCATCATAAAGTACAGCTTGACCGAGGTATATCCTCCCTCGAATGCCACTCGGCAGGTGTCCATAACGTCCTTTTCGGTGACGTTTTTATTTATCGCGTCGCGAAGGCGCTGTGTGCCTGCCTCGGGGGCAAAGGTAAGCCCTGATTTGCGGACGGATGCTACCTTTTGGAGCAGCTCGTCAGAGAAATTATCAATTCTGAGTGACGGTAATTGTAACCCGATTTTTTCCTTTTCTGTCCATGGAAGCATACAGCCGAGCAGGTCATTCAGCTGTGAATAGTCCGAGGTGGAAAGGGATAGAAGCGAAAGCTCGTCATATCCCGTGTTTTCGCAAAGCTGCTTCGCCTGGGCATTGGCAACCTCCGCCGACTTTTCACGAATAGGACGATAGATGTAACCCGCCTGACAGAAGCGGCATCCACGAATACATCCGCGATAAATTTCGCAAACTGCGCGGTCGTGAACTATATCAAGATACGGCACAACAAAATTATCCGGATAATGGCAAGTATCCAAATCCTTTATGATCCGCTTTGTTATTTTCTCGGGAGCTCCGTCCTTTGCATGAAACGCTTTTATCGTTCCGTCGTCGTTATATTCAACATCGTAAAAGGCAGGAACATACACACCTTCAAGCTTTGCCGCTTCGCGTAAAAAGGTCATTTTGTCCGAACCGAGCTTTTTATGCTTTCGGTACAGTTCCATTATTTCGAGGGTAAGCTCCTCACCCTCACCAAGCGAAAATATATCGATAAAATCGGCAAGTGGCTCGGGGTTACAGGTGCAAGGGCCTCCCGCAATAACAATCGGTGTCAAGTCCTTTCGGTCACACGAACGCAAGGGTATTCCGCCAAGGTCGAGGCAATTAAGAATATTCGTATAGCACATTTCGTAAGGGATTGTAAATCCGATAATGTCAAAATCAGAGAGCTTATCTCCACTTTCGAGCGCAAATAACGGAATATTATTCTTGCGCATTTCGGTCTCCATATCTTCCCAAGGAGCAAATACCCTTTCGCACCAAGCCCAATCGGGTGTATTCGCAACCGAATAAAGTATCTTCATTCCGAGATGAGACATTCCTACCTCGTAGCTGTCGGCAAAGCAAAAGGCGAATCGTACGTCAATATTATTTTTATCCTTTATGATTGCTCCCTGCTCACCGCCAATATATCGCGCAGGTTTCTGAACCTTTAAAAGTATATCTGAAAGTTCCATTTTTTTACCTTCCTAAAAAGTTAATATTTTAATTATACCAAACGAGCGTGACTTTTTCAACATTATCTACGCTTAATAATTGCATAAACCGACAAATACACCGCAGTTATGAGCAAGGTGGGGTTATGATTAGGCATAGATAATAAATATACTCCCATAACAAATAACATTAAAACAAGAATAACATCAACCGCGCGAGATATTTTTTTACATTTATTTTCGGGTAAAACGACTGACATCGCACAGTATAAAATTTCACCGCCGTCGAGTCGTGACAGCGGTAAAAGATTGAATACACCAATAACCATATTTGACGCACTCATGATTGCGACAAATGTCGTGTTAGAAAAAGGCAAGAGAATCAAGCCGAGCAAAATGTTCATCATCGGACCCGAAGCAGCGACGGCAAGCTGAGCCGAATATCCGCAATAAAGCCGTGACTCGACAATTTCTATTCCGCAAAGGTGAAAATTTACCCTTCGCGGTGGCAACCTTAAAAGATATAATGCGATAATATGTCCCATTTCGTGCAAAAATATGGATAAAAGCGATACCGACATCATTCCCGTTTTATCACAGCAAAGCAAAATTGCGACCATGAACGCAAACGGAAAGGATATGTTAAATTCACCGCCAAAAACCTTGACCTTCATGCCGTATAAACGTCAGATAAAACATTGAGCGGGTTTATGCGCTCGTTATTCACCCTCACTTCAAAATGCAAATGCGGGCCCGTCGATGCACCCGTACTACCTACCAAAGCGATTACGTCGCCCTGCTTTACCGTGTCTCCAACCTTAACCAAACGCTCGGAACAATGGGCATAAAGGGTACAAAGTCCGTCGCCGTGGTCAACCATAACGTAATGTCCGTAATCCGACGCATAATCCGAACGAACAACCTTTCCGCCAAGCGCAGAATAGATTTTTTCGCCGCTATTTGCTCCCAAATCGACTCCGCTATGTAATTTATACAGTCCCGAAACAGGATTCACTCGATAGCCGTACTCGCTTGTGACTCGATATTTTGACAGAGGCATTACCATATTCAGCTTTGCCATTTTCACGCTCGAAAGGGTTTGAACCTCCTTGAAATCAATCACCGCGCCTGCACTGTCATCCTCGTTCAAAACAGCATATTCGAGGGTATTGTCTGATTTTGTTTCGAGAGCGTTTGGTTTCTCTTTTTCGTCAGCTGAATTTGATGACGCAACGGCAACAGAAAGTTGATTCAGCACCTCTTTTACCGAGGTTTTATCCTCAAAATCAGATACATAAAAGCCTTTTTCCCATTCGTACAGGTCTCCGCCAATCAACTTTAACCCAAATGAAAAAAGTATAATCAGCGCACATACCACCGATTGAGTAAATATTAAGCTCATAAGGCGGTCCTTTACCCTTTTGTTTTCGTCTTTTGTCATTTCCTCAATCATTTTTTCGCCCGACATATTTACCACCGCCTTTATTTAATCAATAAAATATATGACGGGAATATGAAAAAAATAACGGCTGTGGAGAATTTTTCCACAGCCGTTATTTAAATGAGAATTTATTTATTTTGTAAATATTCGTGAATTGATTGTGCGGCTTTTTTTCCTGCTCCCATGGCAAGAATTACAGTAGCTGCACCCGTTACTGCGTCACCGCCTGCATATACACCGTCGAGGGTGGTTTTGAGCGTTTCCTCGTCAACAACAATGCAACCCTTTCTATTCGTTTCGATGCCTTCACAAGCAGAAACAACCGTTTTATTAGGCGAGTTTCCAATAGCCATTATTACGGCATCTACATCCAGGTCAAATTCACTACCGCCAATTTCGACAGGTGTTCTGCGGCCACTTTCGTCAGCTTCGGAAAGTTCCATTTTAGCGCAGGTAATAGACCTTACGTTGCCGCTCTCGTCACCGTTGATCTTCTTTATATTATTAAGGTAAAGGAATTCTATTCCCTCCTCCTTGGCGTGAAGCACCTCTTCCTTTCGGGCAGGCATTTCCTGCTCGGAACGGCGGTACACGATATATACCTTTTCGGCGCCGAGTCGTCTGGCCGAACGGGCAGCATCCATGGCAACGTTTCCGCCGCCAATTACCGCAACGGATGAAAATTTATAAATCGGCGTATCGTAATTATCGTCAAACGCTCTCATTAAATTGATACGGGTCAAAAACTCGTTGGCAGAAAATACGCTGTTTAGGTTTTCGCCTTCAACACCCATAAATTTAGGCAGTCCTGCGCCGTTTCCGATAAATATCGCCTCATAACCCATATCAAAAATCTCGTCAATGGTGAGTACGTTTCCGATAACCATATTTGTCATTATCTTAACGCCCGATTTTTCGAGATTTTTTATTTCGCGGCGGACAACACTCTTTGGCAGGCGGAATTCGGGAATACCGTAGGAAAGAACGCCACCAGCGGTATGGAACGCCTCGAAAACGGTAACGTCATAGCCAAGATTATTGAGATCTCCCGCGCAGGTCAGTCCTGCCGGGCCACCGCCGATTATAGCAACCTTTTTTCCATTCGGCTCGGATTTTTCGCTAGTTTCCTTATTAAACATATAGTCGGCAACATATCTTTCGAGTCGGCCAATTGCGACACTTTCACCCTTTATACCGCAAACGCAACGCGCCTCACATTGATTTTCCTGAGGGCAAACGCGACCGCAAACGGCAGGAAGCGAACTTGTCGATTTAATAATTTTATACGCGCCTTCAATGTCATTTTCGCGGATTTTTTTGATAAATTCAGGGATACGGATGTTAACGGGACATCCGCTAACACAGGGCATATTCTTACAATTAAGGCAACGTGCCGCTTCATTTGCCGCCATTTCGGCAGTGTAGCCAAGAGCAACCTCGTCAAAATTAGTAACACGTTTATCAGCTGGTTGCTCGGGCATGGCAACCCTTTTTTTATTCAGTTCAGCCATTGTCCGACACCTTTGCCTTCATTAAATTGCAGTGTTCATCGCGAGCTTTTCTTTCCTGCTCGGCATATATTCTGCTTCTCTTTATCGCTTCGTCAAAATCAACCAAATGACCGTCAAAATCGGGTCCGTCAACACAAGCGAACTTCACCTTTCCGTCAACAGTTACTCGGCAACAGCCGCACATCCCAGTTCCATCAATCATATACGAATTCATACTTATAACAGTTTTTATCCCGTATTCTTTGGTTAGGTTGCAAACCGCCTTCATCATCGGCAAGGGTCCGATCGCGATAACGAAATCATAGTTTTTACCTGCCAAAATCTCATTTTTGAGCGCGTCGGTGACAAAGCCCTTATTTCCATTTGAACCGTCATCGGTCATTATAATAAGCTGATTGCTTTCGGCTGCCATTTCGTCCTCTAAAATGATGAGATTGCGATTCCTGAACCCGGCAATCATATCAACGCAAATACCATTTTCCTTCATGGCTTTTGCCTGAGGATAAGCGATTGCGCAACCTGCACCTCCGCCGATTACTGCGGCACGTTTTACCCCCGCATAGTCGGTGGGTTTTCCGAGAGGACCGACAAAGTCAAGCACAGAATCGCCCTCGTCAAGACTGTCGAGCAGCATTGTCGTTTTTCCAACCTTTTGAAAAATCACGGTAACGTATCCTTTTTCACGGTCGTAATCGGCAATCGTCAAGGGGATTCTTTCGCCCATTTCATTTACTCGAAGCATAATAAACTGTCCTGCACGTGCTTTTTTTGCGACAAAAGGCGCCTCGATTACCATCAAGGTCATCTGATCATTGAGCTTCGATTTACAAATAATTTTATACAAACCTTTTCACCTTAATATCTAATGAGAGATTTAACCATATCATCGGTCGCTCTACCCGACTTGATTCCCGACGCGATATAAAGCGTACCTTCACCCTCAGCCTTATTATAATTACCGATATAAGCCAGAGTGTTTTCGCTAATTACCGCAAAGTCATTGACACCATCGGTTATGTTATCAACTTCGCCATTCTTATACACCTGAAGGCGTCCTGTATTATCAACCACGTTGAAATTATCGATAAATACTACGCTTTTTCCGTTCTCGGCCGTTTGATAGCTTTGAACATTTTGACCGATTTTTTCGTTATTTAAAAACAGGTCGTCATTAAGCGCAATTGATACCGCGTTATTTCCCATTACCTCAAAATCTTCAATCGACTTGATAACGGTTTCGCAGCCCGAAAGATCGCTGAGCTTAAGCGTTTTTAATGCGCCAGATTCACTCTTTTCCTTTTCGGTGTCCATAAAGTACATCTTTTTACCATCGGCAGTAATATCCGCTTTGCGAACATACGAAGCATCGAGGTCAACGCTCTTGCTCTCCTTTGTAATACCAAACTGCTTTATCTTATACTTTGGCAAAAGAATGTCCTTGCAATAGCCGACCATAGCCGGATCCGACTGAATATAATTCTGCTCAACCTCGCTGAACAGAAGCTTGTTAATATTAAAGGGATAGTAGCTGTAAACGAGTGTTTTGGTATCCTCGTCCTTGAAGGAAATATCAACAATATTCTTTGCTATTTCGGTATGCTTTTCCCCTTTTACGTACCAAAGGTCGTCGGCAATCTCGCTATATACACCCATGTCGAGTATAGAAAATGTTTGATCGCCGAATTTAATGTTTCTACGATTGTGACGAAGAACCTTTGCCCAATCCTTTGCGCTGGTTGTAAATGCTTCATCACTATTTTTCTGGTAATGCTTTTCTACATACTCAGCGTCACTTTCGGCGCAATCGTCCTCGATAAATGAACCTACACCGAGCGAAAAATACTGCGAACGCATATAATACGCCGCACCGTCATCAAAGAGTGGCATAATGATTCTAGATGCGTTATCACCGATTTTCTTATCCTTGCCCGATTTTACGCAATGCAATTCACCCGCGTTGTAGTACATATTCTGGGTGATATATTCGAGCTTGACCGTGATATAAAAATAATCGTTTGAATCGGTATATCCGTAGTCATAAGCCGTTGTTACCTGATATACGTATTCAGTTACAAGCTTTGTTTTAAGGTCGGTATGACTTTTATAGATTAAGCTATGTAAATTCCCGTCCGAGATGTAGAGAACAGTATTGTTATTCTGAATACTGAATTCGGTTACGTTTGTAGCAATCTTTTTAGCCGTACCGTCAGCAAAGGAATACACGCACAGTTCGGTGACGTCGCCGCTTAATTTTAAATAAACGAGTGCTTTTTCGTCATTAAGAAATTTATATTCACTGCAAATCGCCGTATCGACAATCGTTCCGTTATTTTGCGCCGTTATCCAGTTAGGAGAATAGGTTTCTCTTTCGTGCAGAGTATACGTTTGATTGGTCGATTCATACTTTTCTACAACGAGCATTCGGCTATAATCAGAAGTAAAGCTTACTCGATTAACCTTTCCGTCCAGAATGGTATTTTTCACAGTGCCGATGCGGTCACTGTAATACATATCACTCTGGATTCCGCCCTTGCTCGTTGTCAGATACAGCGAAGTGTCCTTTACCGCGATAATGGGCACTTCGGATCCCGAGGTCAAAAGTCCGAAATTGAAATAATTGCTGACAACAATTGCCGCGGCTGTAAGCAGGGCAACTGCCGAAACAATAAGTGCAGTTATCTTTAAACTTTTGCGAGTTTTTTTAGATGCGGTATTGCGAAATTTAGGAAAATTGTAGCCCAAATTATCCTTTGTATCGTTAAAAGGAACGTCGAAAAGACTATTCTCCGAAACGTAAAACTGCTCGTCCACCTCTTCTTCCTCGACGCCTGCCATAGCGTTAAAATATGCCGCACGCTGCTCGGCAGTACCGATTTGCGACTGAGCGTATTTTACCTCGGGTTCGGTAGAGGTTTCGACCGTTTCGGTTGCATTTACCTTGTCGATTTCGGGCTGCTGATTTGACGCCGCCTTTTCCGAAGAGGAGCCGGGTTTTCCCCACATTGTGTATATATCATTGGCATCTGTTTCGGTGCAATTTTTACATACACCGTTTTCGTCAAGTAGGTTTCCGCATTTATTACATTCTGCCATAATCCTTGCATTCCCTCACTTATAAAAATAAAGTACCTTTTAGTTTATCATTATATTATATAATTGTCAATAAACTACAAAAAAAGCAGCCATAAAAATATGGCCGCTTTTTCACTTATTTTTTCTTATTTTCCTTTGCGATAACGTGCTCCATCATGTTCTTTGACGGGATAAGAAGGTGTGGTGCGTTATCTGTCATAAATTCGCATGCCTTTTCAAAAAGGGCGCTATCGTTGCGGAAGGCACCGCCAATAATTGTATAGGTAATCGTACTCTGAACGTCGAAATTGCCGTCAACGTAAAATTCGTCGAGCATTTGAAGCATCTTTATAATCGCTTTTTTGTCGCCCGAGGTCATAAGCTCATTGAGCTTAACTGCGGCAGTTTCGCTGAAAAATCTTTCGTAAAGGAAATCGCCGTATCTTTCAACGTCGGCCTTATACTTGTCCTTATACTGCGGATAAAGGGTTAAAAAGCGGTTGCAAAAAGCATCCTCGCCGGGAGTTGCGCCGGGGGCTGCCTTTGACGGCAGATCAACCGATGCCTTTCTGGTATGAACGACGCCAAAAGCAATATTGAGGGTATCGGCAAAGTCACTTCCAACCGATTTTGCATCCTTATCATTATGACCTTCATCAAAAAGGTACATTGATTTATTCACAAAATCAACGCTTTCCTCGCCATTAAGTACAGCCAAATCAAGCATGAACAACTTCTTTTCTTCATTATACCAAATCTTAACCGCGTGGGTGCTGTTAGTATATACCACGTCATCACCCTGCTGACGAACAAGCTTCTGAGCCGTAAAAACAGGTTCGAGTTCGTTGAGAATTATTTTAAGAGCGTTATCATTCATAGTCGTAAAAACCTCCATGCTATTTTAAAAACTCTAAGCATTATATCACACTTTTTTCAATTTGTCACCATTATTTACGAAATATTAAAATATATCATTTGCGTTTGAGGTAAAATATGATATAATTATGGTATCAAAACTAACGGAGATTATATATG
>JAFOCH010000054.1 GCA_017381395.1 Clostridia bacterium | reverse complement strand
TTTTACATTCAGGGCGCCGTCACTATCGGCGGTCGCCTGAAAGTCAGAGCAGGAAACTAATACCGTCTTTTCCTCTGTGGCGGCTACTGCACTGAAATTAAGCACGGAAATGGTGCTGAGCATCATAACCAAGCTAATAATAATCGATAATATACGCTTTTGGGAATTATGCATTGTTATACTCCTTCAATTTCAGTAATATATAAATTTTATCTTAATCTATGCCATTGTTCAATGAACGTTTTATACAAAATACAATCCGATAATTATAAAAAATGACTAAGATTTTGAAAGTCTTAGTCATTTTTTGTTAACGGTAATATTTTTTTGCTATTTTAGCTCGTCCTCGTGAAGTTTTACGCCCGAGGCAACAAGCTTTTTCTGCAGTTCGCTTATGTCAAGAGAAGCAAAATCGTCGGTCATTGTGGCAGCAATTCCTGCTGCCTGACCGGTTACTGCGCAGGCAGGGATAACTCGGGTTACCTCAACCATTTCGTCGGTCGCCGAAATACAACGTCCCGCGGTAATGAGATTTTTTACTTCCTTGCCGTACAGAATCTCGAACGGAAGCTCGTAAACGGGTCCGCGCTTTCGCCAATCGCCGACCATTCCGATACTCGATTCAACACGCTTGTGCATATCGTCAATTTCGCTCGTTACGACACCAACAATACGGCGAGTGGTTCTGACCTGCGGGATTGTGGGCAGACAAACGGGTACGTATTCGGGATTATCCTTGCGGTGAGAGTCAATGTCCTTTAACATTTCGGCGTGGGCTAAAACGGTCATTTCGCTAAGTTCGTCACCGTCAACGCCGCTAAACTTTCTGTCGCTGAGTTTACCCTCCTGGTCGGGGTTATCGGGATCGTCAATGGCTCCGAGAAGACGTAATCTGACCTTTCCCGATTTAAAATAATAGTACCAGCTTGCGAGGGAATTTCCTTTTTCAAAAAGTTCGGTTGCGGCTCCGCTAACCTTACAAATATCAGCATCTCCCGTAGCGTCAACGACCGATTTTACGGCGATTGCGCTTCGTCCGCTCTTATTCTCGATTACTACGTGAGTAATTTTATCATCTTCGGTTTGGGCCGCAACAGCAACCGTGCCGTAAATGATTTTTACGCCCAAATTTATGAGCATTTGCTCACATTCGATAGCGAAGGTGTGGGGATTATACTGGGCGGCGAAACGATACTTCTTTCTCTTATTCATATCGATTTCGTCCGAAAGCCACGCCTTCATAGCAGGGGTATCCTCGCGACGCTCGGTACCGTATCGGATAGAAAGACGTAGCAGCTCCTCGGCTATGCCGAAGGAAACCTGACGCCCCTTTCCGTCGCAAAGAGGTAAATATATCGCGATAAGTCCCAGCGTTGCCAATCCGCCGAGGGTATATTCACGCTCGATGAGAGTAACCTTTGCCCCTTCGCGAGCGGCGGCAATTGCGGCCGAAATTCCGGCTATTCCGCCACCGGCAACCAGCACGTCGCACGATTCTTTTACGGGAATTTCACGTACTTTTTCGGTTATGTAATTCAAGGCATCCACCCCACAATCATTTCCAACAATTTTAACATTAAATTGCCCTGATTTCAACTGTTTTGTCATAAAAAAAAACGCTCATCTATCATAAGACGAGCGTTTTTTATTCATTTAATCCTTAAACGCGTCCTTTACTTTTTCGAAAAAAGACTTTCTCTTTGCGTAGTTGTTTTCGGTTGTTTTGGCCTCAAAATTGGTTAAAATTTCCTTTTGCGCCTTTGTCAAATCCTTTGGCACCTCGACCGTGATAATAACGTACTGGTCTCCGCGATAGGTTGAATTGGTGCGAACAATTCCCTTTCCTTTAAGTCGGAATTTGTCACCCGGCTGTGTACCCTCGCGAATTTTGAGATTTGCCTTTCCATCAAGCGTCGGCACCTGAATTTCTGCTCCGAGTGCCGCCTGGACAAAAGTAATCGGAATCTCGCAATAAACGTCGGTGCCGTCCCTTTCAAACACGGGATGAGGACGTACGTTTACCGATATGTTCAGGTCGCCGGCAGGGCCTCCGTTAATTCCTGCGTCGCCCTTACCTCTGACCACCAAAATCTGCGAATCGTCGATTCCTGCGGGGATATTGATTTCCTCCTCGCGTGTGCGACGAACCTTTCCCTTGCCGCCACAGGTGTGACACGGCTTTTCGATAATTTTTCCGCTACCGCGACACTGGTCGCAAGGATGTTGTGTCTGCATCTGGCCAAAAGGTGTACGCTGAACAACCTTTACGTGACCGGTACCGTGACAGGTCGGACATGACTTTGGCGTGGTGCCGTCGGCGGCACCCGTGCCGTGACAATCGGTACAGCTATCGATTGAGGTGACCTTGACCTTCTTTGTACAGCCCTTTGCCGCTTCCTCAAAGGAAATGGTGACCGAGGTGGTAACGTCACCGCCTCGTCTGGGTGCATTCGGGTTGGCTCTGCCGCCGCCAAATCCGCCGCCGAAAAAGCTCGAAAAAATATCGCCAATATCTCCAAAATCGCCGAATCCACCGAAGCCGCCGCCAAATCCGCCACCGCCGTAGCCGCCTGCCGAATAATTCGGGTCGACTCCTGCGTGACCGAATTGGTCGTAACGGGATCTCTTTTCCTGATCGGAAAGAATTTCGTAGGCCTCGTTCACCTCTTTAAACCGAGCTTCCGCCTCTTTATCGCCGGGATTAAGGTCGGGGTGATACTTTTTTGCCGCCTTTCGGTATGCCTTTTTTAATTCATCGTCAGAAGCACTTCGGTCGACACCGAGCACCTCGTAAAAATCTCTCTTATCTGCCAAGTTTATTCCCCCAGCGAGTTTACTAAAATTTCATCGGAGTCCCTGTTTTTTGTCGGCAGGGACTCCGTTCAAAATACTTTTATTTATAAATTACTTTGTTTCGTCAACGTCGTTGTACTCGGCGTCGTAAACATTGTCAGCATTAGCTCCTGCGGCATTTGCGCCCTCTGCCTGCTGTGCTTCCTGGGCTGCCTTATAAATCTTTTCAGATACGGCATAGACCTTCTGCTGCAATTCTTCCTGCTTTGCCTTGATTGCTTCGATATCCTTCTTCTCTACCTCTGATTTGAGTGCGTCGATACCTGCGCGGATGTCGGCCTTTTCCTCGTCGGTGAGCTTGTCGCCCATATCGGTAAGCATCTTTTCGGTGGTGTAAACCATCTGGTCGGCGCCGTTAACGATATC
>JAFOCH010000053.1 GCA_017381395.1 Clostridia bacterium | reverse complement strand
TTGTCCTTTCCGCCGTGGGTAACCCAAGCTACCTCGGGTGCAAAGCCCTCGACGTGATCCTTTTCCTTCTGCAAAAGACTTTCGGGAATGAACATCGGCATACATACGTTTTCGTGTCCGGTTGCCTTAAACATTCCGTCGAGAATGCGCTGAATATTCTCCCAAATTGCGTAGCCGTAAGGACGTATAACCATACATCCCTTTACGCTGGTGTATTCGATAAGCTCGGCCTTCTTTACAATGTCGGTATACCACTGGGCAAAGTCGACATCCATCGAGGTTATAGCTTCAACCATTTTCTTTTCAGCCATTATTTTTTCTCTCCTAATCTAATCGTTTCGCCGGGTTTGACAGACATTAGCTCGTCGTCGGCATAAAACCAAATTTCAGTTGCCGTGGGGTTATTTATCAAGGTGCCATCTGCACTAATATTAAGCTTATTCATACTGGTAATATAATCGTAAATTTCAATATTCGTGGCATAGAAAATATCATCTCTATTCCCCGCTTTTTCGCAGAATTTTTCGATCAAATCCCAGTTATTATCGCGGTCAAATTCGTAACTGTGTCCCCAGATATACATAAGCCGCGTTTTATCGTCATCCGCATTCAAAAATTCGTCAAGAAGTTCAAAAAGGCGCTCGTTATTATGATGAGCCGTGGGATGCCACTTCATAAAATCGGTCGGGAAACCGAACCCCTCGGTTGAATGAACGGTACGGGCATAGACCATTCCTGCATCTCTGCAATTTGCAATAACTCGGTCATCAAAGGCACCATAGGGATAGGACATTCCGCGAATAACATAGCCACAGCGATTCTCGTACATTAGACGGTCGGCGACAATTTCGTTCACATTCTCTTCGTCGCTGAGCTCGGTCATGTGAGGATGATTTTTTCCGTGGCAGGAAATTTCGTGTCCAGAAAAAAGCTCGATGCACCCCTCTGCAGACAAGCTCCAACCATCAGACGAATCACGTCCGCTATTGAGATGAAAGGTACCCTTTATGCCGTTTTTATTAAAAATTTCGACCAAGCGGCGATCATAAATCGGGCCGTCGTCATAGCTCATGGTCAAAACCTTTTTCTTTCCATTCGGAAAAACGCCAAATTCAAGCTTCATATTTAACTCCAAAAATACACCAAAACCGTCTTAAAGGCGAATTCCCCTTAAAACGGCTCGATTAAATAAAAAGGTGTGTCGTATATATCGATAAAATTATTTATTTTCTTCAATATAGCGAACGATGTCGCCTACTGTTTTGATTCCTTCAACATCTTCGTCAGCTACTTCGAGCTCAAATTCGTCCTCAATAGACATTACGAGGTCAACCATATCTAGACTATCTGCACCGAGATTTTCGACGATGTTTGATGTCATGGTAACTTCATCCTGTTCGAGATCGAGCTGATCGCAAAGAATCTCTCTAACCTTTTCGAATACCATAAATACTCTCCTAACCAAAAAATTTATACCAATTTATTTACATCTCAAAATAAATATGATATTATATTGAAATGTCTTAATAAATAATATTTAAGTATTAGTCCTTTGTCAATAGGTTTTATGAATTTTTTTAATTTTTAATTCAAGGAGGTTGTCGAAAAATGGATAACAAAAGATATTCGGTTATTGGTCATCCAATCGGCCACACAATGTCACCTTTTATCCACGAGCGTTTATTTCAAATAGGCAGAATCAGTGGCGAATATTCCAAGCTCGACATAGCTCCCGAAGAATTAGAAAAGGATTTTAATATACTGTCCCAGCTTAACGGCTTTAACGTCACAATACCTCACAAACAGACGATTATCCCCCTGCTCGACAAACTTGATGAGTCAGCCGAACTTTGCGGCGCGGTAAACACCGTTTCTGTCGGCGAAAAGGTGGTCGGCTACAATACCGATAAATACGGATTTACTACGGCTCTTTCCCGCGCGGGAATCGACCTTTCGGGAAAGATTCTGATATGCGGAATCGGTGGAGCTTCACGCGCGGTTGCCTTTGCCGCCGCTGAAAAGGAATGCAAAATCACCTTTGGCATCAGAAAAGGCAGCGAGGACAAGGCACGGACTCTTTGCGACGAAATAGGCGCTCGTTTCGGCGAAATCGAAACCGAAATAATTAGCTATGACGAAATTAGCGGCGAGTACGACCTTGCAGTTAATGCTACCCCTGTTGGAATGTATCCAAACACCGAAAAATCGGTACTGACCGAGGAGCAGATTTGCCGCTGCAAAGCCGTCTATGACCTGATATACAATCCCGAGGAAACCGAATTTTTGCGACTGACGAAAAAGAATGGTATAAAGTGCGACGGCGGAATGTCGATGCTTGTTTTACAGGCGGCAAAAGCGCACGAAATATGGTACGGTGCTAAATTCGACGACAAGCAAATCAACCAAATTATCGAGGATGCTTCGAGCCAGCTGAATATCATTTTCAAGCGTGGTGACGAGGTATGAACATAATTCTGAGCGGATTTATGGGCTGTGGAAAAACCACTATAGGCAAAATTATTGCGCGAAAATTAAACCTCGATTTTATCGACACAGACAAGCTGATTGAGGAAAAAGAGGGTCGAAGGATAAGAGAAATCTTTGACACCGACGGCGAGGGCTATTTTAGGAATAAGGAACATGAAATTTGTGCTGAACTTTCGAACGAGGATAACAAGGTTATAGCAACGGGTGGCGGTGCGCTTACCTTTGACCGAAATAAAGATGTACTTGCGAAAAGCGGCAGAATTATCTTTATCGACGTTGACCTCGACACCATAATAAAAAGAATTGGCAACGATAGTCGACGCCCACTTCTGAATAACGAAACAAGGGCACTTTTTGATAGGCGAAACCCGATTTATAAGAAAAATTGCGACTATATAATTACCGTTCGCGGTGATGTTTCGGCGCGAGAAATTGCAGATAACATTATCAAATATTACATAAAGGGAGAAAAGGCAAAATGAACATTTTAATTGTCGGACTAGGTCTCATCGGCGGCTCATACGCAAAGGCGATTAAACGATACACCGACAACCGCGTAATTGGTATCGACGCTGACGAAACGGTTATTAAATACGCCCTTTCTCATGGCGCAATCGACAAGGTTGCCGACGATGACGATATTAAAAATGCCGATATTGTAATCGTTTCCCTGTATCCAAAGGCGGCGGCCGATTTTATAAACAGCAATGTCGACCTTTTTAAAGAAGGGGCGGTCGTTACAGATAGTTGCGGCGTAAAGAGAGCTATTTACAGTCAACTTTCGGACAAGGTGTTTAGCGGCAAATTCACCTTTATAGGCGCTCACCCAATGGCAGGAAAGGAACACAGCGGCTTTGATTACAGCGACGCCGACCTTTATAAAGGAGCTAGTTTAATCATTACGACAGACGAGCCGGATAGTGAAGCGGCAAAACTGCTCCAAAATCTCGCCGAGCAAATTGGATTCGTCCGCTGCACAGTTTGTACTCCCGAAAGGCACGACAAAATGATTGCCTTTACCTCCCAGCTTCCACACGTGCTTGCGTGCAGCTATATTTCCGACCCGCTTGCCATTTCGCACAAGGGTTTTTCGGCCGGCTCATTCCTCGACGTTACGAGGGTTGCTTTCATAAACGACGTTATGTGGTCGGAGCTTTTTATCGACAATGCCGACCATCTTTGCGATGAAATTGACGAGCTGATAAAAAATCTTTCGGCGTTTAAAACAGCAATCAAAAGCGAGGACAAGCAGGCACTCAGCCGAATGATGATAAAATCACGTGAACTGAAAGAGAAAACATAATGAAAAGTATAAACGTACTTAATAAATACGACATTTTAATCAAAAGAGGAATCATAAACAACTGCGGCGAGGAAATCAAAAAGATTTCAAAGGCGAATATTGCCGCTGTTGTAACCGATGACAACGTGGCAAAGCATTATCTTGACGCCGTCACCTCCTCGCTTGAAGGGGCAGGTTTCAAGGTGTTTAGCTTCGTTTTTCCTCACGGAGAAGAGAATAAAACCATCGAAACAGTAATGAAAATGGTCGAGTTTTTTGCCGAATGCGGACTAACACGTTCGGATATTGCCATCGCGCTCGGTGGCGGTGTTTGCGGCGATATGTGCGGATTCGCAGCGGCAATGTATCTGCGCTCAATAAGCTTTGTGCAGATACCGACCTCCCTGCTCGCTCAGGTCGATTCGTCAGTCGGAGGAAAAACGGGTTGCGACCTCGCGGTTGGCAAAAACTTGGTCGGTGCGTTTCATCATCCGTCGCTTGTGCTTATCGACCCCGATACCCTCTCGACCCTGGACGAAAAATACATGGCCGATGGCATGGGCGAAGTCATTAAATATGGTTGCATCCGCTCAAAAGAGCTTTTTGAAAAGCTTGATAAGGGCGAAAAATATGCCGATATTGACGAAATTATTTACGAATGTGTGAAAATTAAGGCGGACATTGTTGAAAATGATTTTATGGAACAGAATGAAAGAATGCTTCTCAACTTTGGTCACACGGTAGGTCACGCGATAGAAAAGCTGGATAATTTCAGCGGTCTCTCTCACGGAATGGCGGTAGGAGTAGGTATGGTTATGCTTACAAAAGCCGCCCAAATTAAAGGACTGACACAGGTCGGTGTCGCGGAGAGAATAGCTAAATTACTTAAAAAATACGGTATGCCGACCGAAACAGATTATAAAAAAGAAATAATTGCTAATGCCGCAATGAATGATAAAAAGCGTCGCTCAAATAGCTTGAACATCGTTCTAATCAAGGATATTGGCGAGGGGTATATTTATAAAACCGAGTGTGACAAATTCGGAGACTTTTTAAAGGGAGCTGAGTAAAAGTGAATGCGATAATTACGCCAAAGCGACTTTTGGGCGACGTAACCGTCCCATCGTCAAAAAGTGCGTCACACCGCGCAATCATCTGTGCCGCTCTCGCAAAGGGAAAAAGCCGAATTAAAGGCGTGTCACTTTCTGACGACATTCTGGCTACACTCGGCGCAATAAAGGCGCTCGGTGCTACCGTCGAAACCGACGGTGACGATTACATTATCACAGGCGTAACCGAGCCGAAGAAAAGCGCAAAAATTGACTGCAGTGAATCGGGCTCGACCCTCAGATTCTTTATCCCGATTGCGGCTGCTCTCGGCGTAAGCACAGTGTTTGACGGGCACGGACGACTAATAGAAAGGCCGCTTTCGGCTATCACAAATCTACTCGGTGAGCATGGTATCACCTGCCGCTACACGTCGAACGTAAATCTGCCGCTCGAAATAAGCGGAAAGCTGAATGAAGGTCGATTTGTAATCGGTGGATCGGTCAGCTCACAGTATATTACAGGGTTACTCTTTGCCCTTGCGTACATAGGAAAAGAGGCAGAAATCGTTATATCCTCCCCTCTCGAATCGGCAGGATACGTGGATATGACGGTGGATACTCTCTCGCAATTCGGCGCAAAAATAGAAAAAACCGAATGCGGATATTTGATTCACCCGTCGGTCCTCACAGCCACCGACGTTACGGTTGAGGGTGACTGGTCGCAGGCGGCATTTTTCCTTGCGGCTGCGGCTCTCGGCGGCGAAATAAGAATACACGGACTGAATAAAAATTCGTTACAGGGTGACCGTGACTGCGAAAGAATATTCAGAGAAATCGGCGCCAAAATCGAGTGGAAGGACGGCGTCCTTTATGCTAAAAAGGGCGAGCTTCTGCCCGTAACCATTGACGCGTCGCAAATTCCCGATATTATACCGCCGATTGCCGCCGTACTGGGTCAGTGCAACGGCAGATCAACCATAAATAACGCATACCGACTGAGAATAAAGGAAAGTGACCGCCTTTCTGCCATCGCAAGAGGGCTGGTTATGAACGGAATCAGCGTAGTCGAAGGCAGAGATATTTTGGTCATCGACGGCGATAGATTAAAGGGCGGAAACATCGACGGATTTGCCGATCACCGAATCGTCATGGCGTTCAGTATTGCCGCCGCTTACGCCGAAAACGAGAGTACCATCTCCTGCGCAGAGGCGGTAAATAAATCATATCCCAAATTTTTTGAAGATTTTGCGAGCATCGGGGGTGCTTTAAGTTTTCAACCTATGGCAACTATTGGATTTGATACCGAGAATACCAGTTTTCGTA
>JAFOCH010000008.1 GCA_017381395.1 Clostridia bacterium | reverse complement strand
GAGCTGTAATGGCAAAAAATAAATTTCCTATGCCCGGGATGGGCGGAGCTAATTTCAATCAGATGATGAAACAGGCTCAAAAATTACAACAGGATATGTTTCTGTGCATCGACTGTTTGGCCGAAAGATTCGAAACAACGCGAGATGAACTCGAAAAAATGATTGAGCGACTTCGCCAATCGGGTTGCACCCTGTTTACAAAATAAATTAAGCGTCTGTTCACCCGGTGAACAGACGCTTTTACTTATTCTATTTCTTCATCCTTTTCAAAGGGTCCCAGTCCCGCAACCTCAAACATTCCGCCTCTCATCCAGTTTGACGGATTTATAATCGCGCAGTAGCCCTTTCCGTTGAGGCATTCCCAATCGGTAAGTTTTCTTTGCGGTAGTCCGTAGGTGG
Source organism: Clostridia bacterium (assembly GCA_017381395.1). GTDB lineage: Bacteria > Bacillota > Clostridia > Oscillospirales > Acutalibacteraceae > UMGS1976. The sequence goes on along the minus strand of JAFOCH010000008.1, from coordinate 2,994 downwards.
CCAAAATAGTCGAAATTACTCCTCCGTGAGCGCATACAACTGCGGTGGTCTTTCCCTCGGTCATCATGTGCTGCACAATACTGTTAAAGGTAGTTCCGACTCGGGTGATAAACTCGCGTGAACTTTCGCCGTTAGGTACGGTCGCGTCAATATCATTGTGCTGTGTCCACTTTATATAATCCTCGTTATCCTTTAATTCGTTGTGAGTTTTGCCCTCGAAATCGCCGAAATTGTACTCGATAAGTCCCGGTACAATAATCGGGTCAGAGTCGGGATATAGCACATCGAGTGTCTGTCTGCATCTATACATCGGGCTGACGTAAAAAAGCTCGGCATCGGGATAAATATACTTTTCCTTCATCTTTTCGAGCATTTGAAGTCCCTCGGGTATAACGGGAATATCGGTTTGACCGATGTACTGTCCTTTTAAGTTTCCTTCGGTTAAGCCGTGACGAATAAAATAAATTTTATATGTTTTCACTTGTCATTCCGCCTTTTTATTTTATACAAATATTATACATCTGGAAATGCCATATTTCAATAATTTATTTAGGCGGAAATTCGCATTGTTCGACAATAAAACACAATATAAAAAGATTTCTCTTGTAATTGGTGGCACATATTGTTATAATGAATTATGTAAACAAAAATATCAGGATGGTGAAAATGAATGAAATGCCCATATTGTTCATTTGAAGAAAGCAAGGTTATCGACTCACGACCGACCGACGAAGGCGAAAGAATCAGACGCCGTCGCGAATGCCTTAATTGTCAAAAGCGATTCACTACCTACGAAATTATCGAAAGCTTGCCCATTATCGTTATTAAAAAGGATAAGAGTAGAGAACCCTTCAATCGCGAAAAGGTGCTTAATGGCATCATGAGAGCTTGCGAAAAGCGTCCTGTTTCACTCGATACAATCGAAAAAATAGTTGACGATATCGAAGCATCCATCAGTAATTCTCTCGACCGCGAGGTTTCGACGAGAAAGATTGGCGAGCTTATTATGGATAAGCTTAAAAACGTGGACGAGGTTGCCTACGTAAGATTTGCGTCGGTTTATCGTCAGTTTAAGGACATCAATACATTTATGGAAGAACTTAATAATCTTCTGCGGGAGAAATAATGACGAGAGCAAAGGTTTGTTGTTTTACGGGCCATCGTCCCGAAACACTGTTTTCTAATGCCGAAGAGAGCGAAATATACGAGCTAATCTATGCCGCTGTCGAGGATGCCGTCCTTGACGGATACATCGAGTTTTATTGCGGCGGTTGTCGAGGTGGCGATTTTCTTTTTGGTGAAGCAGTCATCGCGCTGAAAGAAAAATATCCCGAAATTCGTCTTATTTGCGTACTGCCGTTTCGAGGTCAGTCTGAATACTGGTCGAATGATGATAGGGATAGGTATGCCGATCTGCTCGACAATGCCTACGAGGTGATTTGCTTGCACGACAGCTTTAAAAAGGGCTGTATGCACGAGCGAAACAGATATATGGTCGATAGGTCATCTCTGCTCATTTCCGCCTTCAACGGAACAAAAGGGGGCACCGAGTTTACCTTTAATTATGCAAAAAAGCAAGGACTTCGAATTGTCAATGTCCTTACTTTAATAGGTGAAGAAGATTTTCAGTTATCCTTTGAATAATCCCGATTTGCAGCTTTATTACGGGCGCGGTTAAATATGACCGCGCTCCTTTTATTTTTTCGTTTTCGGTCACGATTTCGATTTCTTTACCGAATATGGTAATTTCATTTTCGGTTACCGAAAAGGCAGGGGTAGGGTCATTATAGCCAATTTTACGCGTGGTTTCGTCGGTGCGGATTATGATTATAAAGGTGATTAGCGGAATGAGCGAAGCAATCAGCGTGATAATAAACGCGCGAAAAAACAGTTTCATATTAGTCCCATTATGGTTTCGCGGTCGATATTCTCTTGAAGTGCGTAGTTTATCGCCATCGAAACGGTTGCCGCTCCTCTTGATACGAGGAGATCGATTTCCTGTGGTGTTACAATCATTTTTGCACCGCGAGGGTTGACCGTCCTTTCGCATTCGTGACCTGTCAAATCCTGAGCCAAAGTAACGGCATCAACCACCGTCGGAATCCCTACCGAAATAACGGGTACGCCGATTGTGTTTTTACTTATTTCCGCTCGTTTATTGCCTACGCCCGAGCCGGGACAGATCCCTGTGTCAGACATTTGAATGGTGCAACCTAGTCGGCTTAAACAGCGGGATGCAAGAGCATCAATTACAATTACCGCCGCCGGCTTTATAAGCCGAACGATACCTGCTATAATTTCGCCCGTTTCAATTCCTGTTTGACCGAGTACACCTGGCGAAATTACTGCCACTGGACGCATATCGTCGAGACCAATCGACCGAGCAATTTCGCCCTCGATGTGTCGTGTTGCCAGAATGCCCTTTGCCGCCTTTGGCCCTATTGCGTCGGGGGTGATCGCGGTATTTCCGAGTCCGGCTACAAGCACAAGTCCTTTGGGCAAAAATCCAATCAGCTCGCTGGTGACGGCGTTTATTGCGTTTTCGTTCATTTCGCCGCTGTCGGTGAGGGGTGGCGTTTCTACCGTAACGTAGGCGCCGATGGGCTTGCCGAGAGTCCTTTCGCCATTTTCATTTTTAATCCTGCTTCGCGTGATTTTTATGTCGTCTAAAACGGTTTCTTCGCTTTCGATTCCGTCGGTTTGGTCGGGATTGAGTTCTTTTTGCTCTAATGCAAGGTCTGTTCTTATGGACATTTCAACCTCCAAAAGTGTTGTTTTCACGCTATATTATGTGCAGAAAGGCAGAAAATAAAAAATATTGAGCCATTATTGTAAAAAATACTTGCAATTTATAATAATAAATGGTATGATAACTGTTGCTTATTAAAGATTTATGTAATTTTTGAAGGAGGTGTAAGTATGCCTAATATCAAATCCGCTAAAAAACGTGTTTTGGTTGCCGAAGTTAGAACAGCCCGTAACAAGGCTCGCAAT
>JAFOCH010000052.1 GCA_017381395.1 Clostridia bacterium | reverse complement strand
GATGAATACGTTTATTGTAGCGACAGATCTGTTAAAATCCAGCGTTTTTATAAAACGTTTGAAAAAAGTGCAAAGCATTATTATCAAGCAAACCCGACCCTCAATGCAAAGGGTGGCTTAACGCTCGATATTTTTTATCAGCACCCGAATAAGAAAAATCCGTTTATTAAATTCATAAAAGGATTTATTAAGCTGTTTAAACCGCTTATTTACTGGTTTAATAAATCGTGGTTCAAAATTATTTTTTACGCATCTAATATGTTGCCTCATTCGGGCAAAAACGTTCTTTTCACCTCCGATTCGCGTGCTCAAATCGGCGGCAATTTAGCGCTTGTTTATGACAGAATGTGCGAGAGAGGACTGAATAAACAGTACAAAATCCACATGATGTTTAAGGAAAGTCTTAAAACTCGACGCTCATTCATTGATAAATTTAAAATGCCGTATCTGCTTGGCAGAGCTGACATCATACTTATCGACGACTTTAACCCCACCGTACAGCTCGTTAAATATAGAAAAGACACCAAAATTATTCAGGTATGGCACGCTTGCGGTGCATTTAAGACAGTTGGTTTCAGCCGACTAGGAAAACCAGGCGGCCCGGTTATGAAATCAAAGGCACACAAACTTTATACCCACGCTATTGCAAGCTCTACACACGTAGCAAAATTCTATGCCGAGGCATTCGGGATTGCCGAAAGCAAGGTTTACCCCACAGGTGTACCTCGTACCGACATTTTCTTTGACAGCGAATACAAAATCGAGGTTAAAGAAAGAATGTACGAAGCATTTGAACAAGCAAAGGGTAAAAAGGTTATCCTCTTTGCGCCGACATTCCGCGGAAACGGTGCAAAAAGTGCACATTATCCATTTGGCAAAATCAATATGCAAGCACTCGGAAACTATTGCAAATCGACCGACAGCGTTGTAATTTTTAAGATGCATCCGTTTGTTAAGACACCTATTTTCATCCCCGATGAATTTAAGGACGTTATGATTGACGCATCTGAATATCGCGAAATCAACGATATTCTCTTTATCACCGACCTGCTTATAACCGACTATTCATCGGTGGTTTACGAGGCATCGAGCTTAAATATTCCCATGCTTTTTTATGCATTCGATCTCGACGAATACATTTCATCACGCGATTTTTACGAGCCGTTTGAAACATTTGTTCCCGGTAAAATTGTAAAAACATTTGGTGAGCTAATTAAGGCAATCGAAACAAACGATTTTGAGCAGGAAAAGGTTGCTCCGTTTAGAGATAAAAACTTTGAGTATCAGGACGGAGGATCGACCGACAGAGTCATTGACTGGCTGATTTTAGGCACAAAAGAATAAAATATAATGGAGGGCAGCTTTATGAGTAAAAATGTTATTACATCAGCATATATAAAGCGCGCCCTTCTTTTTATTTGCGGAAAGGGCAAAAGCGGTGATATTCATTTTTTTTACAAAAATGAAAAGGAACGCTTTACGCCATTATATAAGGACGATGGCGAGGATGGTTTTACCGCTTGCTTTGATTTGGCCTCGGGGTATGATAAAGCACCCATCCCGAACGGAAAATGGGTGCTTAAATTCGACGGCGAAATCGAAGCAGATAGTATTGATAGCCGTGATTTTAGCGACAACGGCGGCGTGTATAGGATTGAACTAAATTGCAACAACGATGAAATTAGTTTAATAAGCAAATTGTCACCTACAAAGGTAAATTTAACCGTAAAATGCGCAGATATCATACTCAAAACCATATTTCATGCAGCCAAAATGGTGGCAAAATCAAACGATCGCGTCCTTTTTACCAGTCAATCAAGAAAAGACATTTCAGGTAATGAAAAGGATATTTTGGACGAAATTTTAAAAAGAGATAAACTTAAAAATCGACTCAAAATTAAATTTTCATTTACCGATAAACCCAATTTCAAATATTATATTAAAACGGCGTGGATGCTTGGACAAAGCGAAACTATAATTATTGATGATTATCACCCGATTGTTTATCGTTTCAATTACGATAAAAAGGTGAAAATAGCTCAACTTTGGCATGCTTGTGGCGCGTTTAAGACATTTGGTTACAGCCGACTCGGTAAAGAAGGTTCATTACGGTTTGACTCAAATGCGCACAGATGCTATACCCACGCCTTTGTCAGCGGTGACGGGATTAGGAAATATTATGCCGAGGCATTCGGTATTCCGATGGAATGCGTTTATGCCACCGGTGTCCCCCGTTGTGACAATTTAAAATCCACTACAAAAAAGGACACTGACAAATTCACCATTCTGTTTGCGCCGACATTCCGTGGAAACGGTAAAGAAAGCGCACATTATCCTTTTGAAATGCTTAACTTGGACAAACTAGCGGATGTTTGCAGAGAGAATAATATGCAGGTCATTTTTAAAATGCATCCATTTATTAAGGAGCAGGTGCCAATTTCGGACAGGCACAAGGACGTGCTTTTTGACCAATCGAATTTGCGCGAGGTAAACGATATTCTAAATTATGCGGACTTAGTCATAACCGATTACTCTTCGCTGATATATGAAGCGGCACTATTAGACAAACCGATGCTATTTTACACCTTTGACCTGGACGAATATATAGCTACTCGCGACTTTTACGAGCCGTTTGAGAAATTTGTACCGGGTAAAATCGTAAGCAACTTCGACAATCTTATCAAAGCGATTGAAAAAAAGGAATTTGATAATGATAAAGTTGAGTCGTTTAAGCAATTTAATTTCAGCAATTACAAATTTGACGCAGCTAAAAAGATTGTAGATATATTATTTAATTAAAAGCATCGATTGATTTCGATGCTTTTAATCATGTGCAACAAAAAAGACTCTGGCCGATTTGGTCAGAGTCTTTTATTATTATAAAGTTAGATATTAAAGTTCGTCTTCAGCGTCTTCGATACCGGGTTCAAACGGATCTTCTTCAACAATCTCTTCTTCGATTACAGATACACCGAGAATGTGATTCTGAAGAGCAGCAAGGTCGGTTGAATCAACAGTGCCATCATCGTTAACGTCATACTTGTAATTATTGATAGTATTAACACCAAGAATGTGCTGACTAAGTGCAAGGATATCGTTAGCAGATGATCTTCTGTCTCTGTTAACGTCAGCTGACGGAGCAGCACTTACACAGATAGTAGCAAGAGTGCTAATAATGAAGCAAACGGTGACAATTGAAACAATAATTTTTTTCATAACAATACATCTCTTTCATATTTATTTCCATTTTATTATAGCTATTTAGAGAGCCAATTTCAAGGTGTTTTTCAGTCTAACATTAAATTTCATTATATTAGATAAAATAGATAAAATTATTTGTATATTATGCCAATATATCAGTATAAAAATATCATATTTTTATCATACCATTACATATAACTGATATTTTTACATTAAATTCGCGTCTAAAATAATTATTTTTTGTTAAATATTACATTATGACTATTTTATGAACAGCGCCAACACGCCCCTCAAAAAGCCCTTTGAATATGTCATTTTTTGAACTTCATTAGATGTCACAACAGGAAGCTGCCCCAGCGTTTTTTCGTCCAGGATAAAGGTTACCGTTCCAATTGTCTCCCCTGCCTTTATCGGCGCCTCCAATGTTTCGGGTATGTCAAAGCTTTTTTGAACATCGCCCTCCTTGCCCTTTGTGACTAGAAAAGAAATACTCTCTTCACAGGTAAGGGTTACGGTAGCTTTTGTACCCTTTGTAACGGGCAGATCGGGCAATTCGTCCTGAGAAATTTTTATAGTCGCGTTGCCGTAATTTGAAAAGCCATAATTAAGCAATTTTTTTGCATCCTGAAATCTATTATTACTTGAATCGCAACCTAGTACAACCGCGATTAAACTAAGTCCATCTCTTGTCGCCGACGCAGACAAGCAGCATCCTGCACCGCTTGTAGTTCCCGTTTTAAGTCCTGTTGCTCCGTCATAGAATCTAACAAGCTTATTTGTGTTTACCAACTCGGTTTTGCCATCGCGCAGGGAATCCATCCAAACGGTAGTATACTTAGTTATATCCTTGTGCTTTAATAGTTCACGTGACATAGTAGCAATATCACGCGCTGTCGTTATATGTCCGTCAGCATCAAGACCCGAGCAATTTTTAAACACTGTATTGATCATTGAAAGCGACTTCGCACGTTCATTCATAAGCGCGACGAATCCCTCTTCGCTACCGGAAACGAGTTCACCCAAAGCGCAGGTAGCATCATTCGCCGAGCCGATTGCAGACGCGCGTAAAAGCTCATCCACAGTCATTTTTTCACCGACCTCAAGCCAAATTTGTGAGCCGCCCATTGATGCCGCATGTTCGGAGCAGGTAACCTCGGTATTATAATCAAATTTGCCTGCCTCGATTGCCTCCATAACGAGCAAAAGCGTCATAATTTTTGTAATTGATGCAGGCGGCATTTTTACGCCTGAATCCTTTTCAAAAAGAACCTTTCCCGAATTCATTTCGATCAGAATAGCCGATTTTGCGTTAAGCTGCAAACTGCCGTCAGATGCGGTCAAAACCTCTTCCTCGTCCTTAATATCACTCATTAAATCGGGTGAAGCGTATTCGGTTACGATATTCATTCGTTGATACTCACCATCGGCAGATGCGGTTACAAAAATTAAAGGTAGAATCATAAATAACGAAACAATTCTTTTTAATAAAATTCTCATACATTTACTCCCAAATCATTTTTAATAAAATATATGAAAATTTTCGGTGTATATGACGGAAAATAATGAAAATGCTAATTGAGGGTGTTGTTTGTGAATTTTGATATGAATATACGTAGTAACGTTAGTTACATTAAAGATAAATTCTGTTACGATAAAAATGCGGATATTATCATTCGCGAGTTTGAAAATAAAAAGGGTGTAAAATGCTTTCTGGCCTATATTGACGGAATGGCAAACACGATTGGGATTAACGACTTTATCATCCGCGCGATTATGCTTAACGACGATGATGATTTAAATATTTTTGCTACCATTCAGTATAATAACGTAAAGCTCGAAACCAGCCTTGATAAAGCGGCGGCATCCATTCTTTTGGGGGACACGCTTGTTTATGCCGACGGCGATATAAAATGTGCCATTGTTGAAACAAAGGCGTATGATAAAAGATCGGTTTCATCACCCGACACCGAATCAGTAATCAAGGGCTCTCACGAAGGATACACCGAGAGCATCAGGACGAGTATCACCTTGCTACGACGCATTATAAAAAGTCCAAAACTGTGCACTGAATTTGTTTCGGTAGGCAAAATTAACGACTGCAAATGCGCTATCATGTACCTTGACGATTTGACGAGTGACGAACTAGTAAAAAAGGTGAAATTCCGACTGAACAATATAAAAGGCGACTTTATTTCGGGCGCAGGGATGGTTGAGCAGCTTATCGAGGACTCGACATGGTCCCTTTTTCCGTCGATACTGTCGACCGAAAGGCCCGACCGCACCGCAGAATATCTTGCCGCCGGTCAAATTGCCGTGATATGTGATAATACCCCCTTTGCTCTCATTATGCCGATTTCGCTTGCGGTGCTTCTCGACTCGCCCGAAGGAAACCAGCAAAGGTGGCAAAGCGGCACCTTTTCGCGAATCATCCGCACCTTTGCCTTTATTTTATCCGTTCTGTTATCGGGCATTTTTCTCGCACTGACCTGCTTTCATCACGAGCTGATACCTAGCCAACTTTTGACCATAATTGCCGAAACCAGACGCCAAATCCCCTTTTCTGCGGTGGCTGAATATATCGTTATGGAGATATTTTTTGAGCTTGTGCGTGAGGCAGGGCTAAGAGTACCCAACGCAATCGGTAGCGCAATTGGCGTTGTAGGCGGACTAATTTTGGGTCAGGCGGCGGTTGAGGCAGGAATCGTAAGCCCTGTTACCCTTATCATTGTAGCCATTTCGGGGATCGCAAACGCTGTTATTCCCGATTACGAGCTTTCGTCAGGGATACGAGTGCTGAAATTCGGGTTTATCATTCTCGGAGGTACACTCGGCTTTCTCGGAATTGGAGCAGGAATAATTCTTGTCCTCACGATGCTTGCGAAACAAAGTTCTTTCGGTGTTTCGATGCTTTCATCATCGGCAAAGCAAAACTCGACAAACGGAAACATGGTATACCAACGACCGATATGGAAGCAGGAGCTTCGCGCATTTTCGTTGAAACCGAAATCACTCCGTCAGCAACCGCAAATTTCGAGATTATGGGCGGTTATGGAGGATGACGATGAGTAAATTACAGCTGTTTTCAGTAATGTCGGTAGGCACGCTTGTATACGTTTATACCTATGCACTAAATTTTCTTATCGACAAAGCAGCAACCGCCTCATTCATTTCGGCATTTATCGGCTGTGCGGTGTTTTTAATCATCACCTTAATTGCGACAAAATTGATAAAATTAACCGGTCACGAAAAGCTTACCGCCCTTATATACGATTGTGCAGGCGACTTTTTTGGAATGGTTATAAACTGCCTAATTGTTGCCGCAATCATACTTTCTATGTCGGAGCGTCTATTTGAATGCATACGACTAATGAAGCTGTACGGATACGGAAATACCGCCGAAATAATCATCGCGGGTGTAATAATGCTTGTAGCATTTTATTCAGCAAAGTCAGGTCACTTGGCAATAGCAAAAACGTCCGTACCCGTGTTTTTTAGTCTGATTCTTGGCATAGTTATTGTGATATTTTCGGGGCTTGGGCAGTTTGAAATGGGCAATATTTTCCCTGTGTTTGGCTACGGCTTCGGCTCCACGGCAAAGGGTGGCATCCTGACACTTTCGTCGGTTGATAATATTCTAATCGGACTCATTTTTGCCGATAAAATTCACTCACTAAAGGTAGGCCGTGTAAGTATTGCCGCGACGGTAACCGCACTTGTTGTATATACAGCGTGTTCCTTTTGCTACTCACTTGCCTTCCCCTATTCTCTGACGCAAAACAGCACAAGCGGTATCATTGATATAGCGAGAGGCGCTGAAAGAAGCGGATTTTTTCAGCGATTCGAGGCAATACTGCTATTTATAATCATTCTGTCCATGATATGTTTTATCTCAATTTATTTAAGCGCCGCCATAAAGCAAATTGACGATACCTTTGCAATCAAAAAGAAGCGTTCAACCATCATCACCCTCGCCATTACAATACTAGTATTTTTAATCGGGGTGATTCCCGACAATACAAGGGTGGATAACAATAGCATTTTATCGATTTATAGACAATACAGCTTTTTATTTTTACTCGTTATCGGTATCATATTGCTCATTGGTGGTATAGTTAAATTTAAGCTATATAAAAAAGCGGTGTTGGCTTTACTTTTTATCGCAATGGGAATGTCACTTTGCTCCTGTGCCGATTATCGTGAAATCGAAAACGAGTCGTACGCGGTTATGATTGGGATTGATGAGGGCATAACCAACTCGACCTATTCCTATTCTATTCGGCTAATGAATGAAGACAGTAGCATTATCATTCAATCGGGCGGGTCGCTTGGTGACGTGATAAACAATCTTTCTACACAAAGGGCAAGGTCACTTTCACTCAAAAATTTGAGAATACTTGCGATTTCATACGATTTGGCTCAAACGGGTATACTCAAATTTATCGAGCCGATTATCGAGGACACGTCGACCAAAAACAGCATTATGCTTGCAATTTGCAGTAATTCGGCGGAAAAATTCGTTTCGGCAAAGCGGTTCGGCAGTATGCAGGAAATTGAACTCACCGTCAATAACGAAAGCAAAAGCAACATGTACGACTCGATTTCAATAAACAAGGTTTACAACTCGATTTTTTCTACGACAAAGGATCCTTCAGCCGCCTATGTTGTAAACGGTGAAGATGAAAGCGAGGATAATATTAGCGGGACGGTAATGTTTTCGGGTGAACGGGCGGTCGGCTTTCTGGACGGCGACGAAACAGCCATTGTGAAGGCGATAAACGGCAAACTTAAGGAATACAAGTTGTCCTTTGACGGTGATGAATATTCCGTTTCGTCAAAAGGAGCGGCAAAAATTACGCTGAATGAAAATATTACTCAAATCGATATCCGCGTGACCTGCTCAAAAGGCGGCAAAAATATTGATAAGCTACCCGAAAATTTAAAGGCAATGCTTACAAAAAGGTTGAACGAAACGATAAACGATATTTCGGTTGCTGGTAGTGATATTTTAGGCATAGGTTACAAGGCGGCAAAAAATTATAAAACCATCGAACAATTTGAAAAGGCAGAATTCAAGCAAAAAGTCAAAAACCTGAAACTAAAAGCGAAAATCAGCATATAAAAAAAGACACGCCTATCAGCGTGTCTTTTTTATATGGAGCTGGTAAGGTGACTCGAACACCCGACCTGCTGATTACGAATCAGCTGCTCTACCGGCTGAGCTATACCAGCGAAATTATATCACCCGAATATTATAACAGTATGATATTAAAAAAGCAAGACCGCAAAGCAAAATTTATGCGGTCCTGCCACTTTTAAAAAATCAAATAAAATTAACCAATAATCAAATCCTGCAAGGTGCGGAATTCGTAATCGCCATTTTGAAGAATATCAAAATGTTCAAGCACATTTCCGATTCCTCGTGCAACACAAGTTTCGTAATTATCGGCGGTGATTACCTTTATTCCAATATACTTTGACAGCCAGTCAGACATTCCCGAAAGCTGTGAGGTGCCGCCCGTCAAATAAATTCCGTCCTCGGCAATATCGCCCACAAGCTCGGGCGGTGTTTTATCAAGCACATTGCGAATTGCGCTAGAAATGCGGTAAATCACGTCTGAAATTGCTTCGCATATTTCGTTGGCGGTGATTTCGACCGATTTGGGCATTCCGGTCGCGATGCTGATACCCTTTGCCTGAATAACGATTTCGACCGGTCGAGGTATCGCCGCGCCAACCTGACACTTTATAAATTCAGCGGTATGTTCGCCAATAAGCATATTATACTCGTGCTTCATATAATCGATAATTGCGGCATCAATGTCGGTACCTGCAACCCTCAATGATTCGCACTTTGACAATCCGCCCATTGAAATAACGGCAACGTCGGTCGTTCCTGCGCCAATATCGACAATAATTGCTCCGTGAGGACGCTTGAAATCAATTCCCATTCCGAGAGCGGCTGCCACCGACGACTCGATGGTACAAACGCTTCGTCCACCGGCATTCTGTACCGCGTCAATAATAGAACGCTGCTGAACCCAGGTGATGTTCGACGGCATCGAAACGACTACGCGCGGCTTTGTCATTCGCTTGCCGCAGGCATACTGAATATAGCAACGAAGCATATGCTCCGCCACGTCATAATCCGAAATAACACCCCTTTGAATCGGACAAACGGCACGATAACGCGACGGTACACGGCCAATCGCCTCGAATGCTTCCTTGCCAAATTTATACGGGCTGTTATCATATTCCTCCATCAGCACAACAGAGGGCTGATTAAGTACAATTTTTTTACCTCGGCATATAACCGTTTTTCTCGTTCCTAGGTCAACTCCCAAATCAGTGAACATGGTAACTCCAATCCAATATTTTTTATCCTAAATAAATTATATAACAAAGAAAATCCTCTGTCAATTTGAATATTTTGCAGCCGCAAAGGTGGCACATGTGACCTTCCTTGCCCCTGCGCGGTAAAGCATATCTGCACATTCGCAAAGGGTCGCACCCGTTGTAACCACGTCGTCGATGAGTAAAATATGTTTCCCCATCACGCATTTATGTGCGGCAAAGGCACCTCTCAAATTCGTACGACGTTCGAGCCCTGACAGATGATGCTGACGCTTTGTTTGTCTAATCTTTTTAAGCAGTTTTTCGTCAAATGGCACTAAAAGCCGCTTTGATACCCTTTTTGCCATCAATACTGCGTGATTGTATTCGCGATCAAGCTTATCCTTCTTTGTAAAAGGGACGGCTGTGACAAGATCGAAATCTCTTTCGCGAAGGCGGCTAACCTTGGCGGCTATTTCATCGCCCATCGGCTTTGCATTATCGGGATTAAAGGTGAATTTAATAAGCTTTACCGCCGATTCGGCCGCATCCATATACACAAAAGGCGAATGAATATTATACCTTCTGCCATAGAAGGAAACAACCTTTGTCCGACTGTTGCGGCATTTTTCGATTTCGGCTCGGCAATCGTCGCATACATAATCTCCGTAATTGATTAGTCCATCACAGCAAAAGCATCTGACAGGAAAAACAAGCGAAACTAAATAACCCCAATACGATGGTTTATCGTTATAAATCATTTCTATTCTCCGCAATCATCATTTTAAGTCCCGTGTAGCGACGCGTCCTCTTGTCATTATGGACCATCTGATTAACGATTTCCTGAGAACCGACGAGAATAAGCAACTTTTTGGCTCGTGTAACAGCGGTGTAAAGGAGATTTCTGTATCTGAGCTGAGGAGGTACATCAAGCACGGGCAAAATGACGCAATCAAATTCGCTACCCTGACTCTTATGCACGGTAACCGCATAGGCAAGCTCAAGCTGCTCGGCATCCTCGTAGGTGTAATAAGCGTCTCTGTCGTCATAACGGACAATAATTCTGTCTGATTTTATGTCAACCGTTTGAAGAACACCCACGTCACCATTGAATACGCCAGTACCGTCGGTACCATCATCCTTTTCCCACATTATGTCGTAGTTGTTTTTTATCTGCATTACTCTGTCACCCTCGCGGAGAATAAAGCCGTGTTGCTTCATTTCGCGCTTGTTTATTGCAGGGGGATTGATACGCTGCTGAATTAAATTATTGATATTCACTGTGCCCATTTCCCTCTTTCGCGACGGACAGAGCACCTGAATATCACCATTTGAAAGAAAATCATATGCTTCGGGCAAACGGCGACAAAACAAGTCAGCAACTGTATCTGCGCCATGCATAGCGTCATTTCTGCTTAAATAAAAGAAATCGGTATCCTTATGGCTCAGGTCGGGTTCCTCGCCCTTTACGATTAAGTGCGCGTTAGTAATAATTGTACTTTCGAGCGCTTGACGAAAAATTTCGGTAAGTTCAACCACAGGCACCATTCCCGATTCAATCACGTCCTGAAGCACGTTTCCTGCACCAACCGACGGAAGCTGGTCGGAGTCGCCGACCATAATCAGTCGGCATCCCCTCGGCATAGCGGAAAGCAAGCTTTCAAAAAGTATTATGTCAACCATAGACAGCTCATCCACGATTATGATATTGCAGTCAAGCGGATTTCGTTCATTACGCATAAAAACGGGACGGTGATTGGGTCCCCATTCAACCTCAAGCAGACGGTGTAGCGTCTTTGCCTCGCGGCCTGTCACCTCTGACATACGCTTTGCCGCCCTGCCGGTAGGTGCGGCAAGGCAAATATTGAAATCCAACTTTTCAAATATGCGGATAATGCCGTTTAGCGTGGTAGTTTTACCTGTGCCGGGGCCTCCGGTCAGCACCATTATTCCACGTGTCAAGGCATTACTAACGGCCTCTTTTTGACGAGTTTGAAACTCGATTTTGAGCGTTTTTTCGATTTTTGCTATTTCTTTTTCGATGTTAAGCGACGACTTGAACTCAGTACATGCGAGCTCGTTTACGCGTATTGCACAATAGCTTTCTGCACGATACATATGAGGTAAGTAAGCAAATTCTCTGCCTTCAATTTCGGTGATAAAGAGTCGGTTTGACGAAACCATATACTCGATTATTGATGCAATTCTATCGTCCTCGATTTCGAGCAAACCGCTTGAAAGAGATTTCAGTTTATCGAGTGGAATGCAGGTGTGACCATTCTGCAGATTATGGCGCAGGACATACTCAATCCCTGCATAAATTCTGAATGTAAAATCGTGCTCAAAGCCTAGCTGAGCCGCCATTTCGTCAACCCGTTCAAAGTCAAAGGCAAGCTCATCACTACATAAGTAAAAAGGATTTGCCTTTAATCGATCGACCGAAGCGGCTCCAAATATTTTATACACGGCAAGTGCTTCGTCAGATGTGAAGGAATACTGTGACAAAAACAGCATCACCTCACGCATACCAAACTGACGCATAAATTCGTCGCAGATTTGACGTGCCTTATGTACGGTTATCCCCTTTATAATGGCAAGTCGTTCGGGATGCTTTTCGATAATTTGAAGCGAATTTTCGCCAAATTTGTCTACAATTTTTTTAGCAGTTGAGGGGCCGATACCCTTTATCCCACCTGCCGATAAATATCGCAATATTGCCGCCGCTGATGCAGGCATTTTTCTTTCGCACACCTTTGCCTTAAACTGACGGCCAAAAGAATGGTGTGTATCATAATTACCGATAAGCATCAAATTTTCGCCCGGTAAAATAAGCGGGAATGTACCCACTACCGTGACAAGCTCATCCTCGGTTGCAAGTTCGAGGACGGTAAATCCGTTTTCTTCATTATGAAAGGTTATGTATTCAACCGTACCTTCTAATCTTTCGTCGGCCACCGCCCTCACCCCTTTTTTTAACTAAAATACGTTCTTTATAACATCGTTTGAATCAACTATTTTTACTAGTGGTTCGCCATTAGCAAACATAAGTGCGATTTGCTTCGATTCGTCGCTTAATCCGCAATCTATCGCCGCAACCTTTTCTATTGCCGCAGCCTTTGCCAAGGCAACTGCATCCCGCAACGAAAACTCTAAATTGTTATCATATAGCGGCACTACCAATATGTTTTGATTGTTTTCTCTTTTAATTGCCCAAGACCATATCCATCGTATGATGCAGGTCGATCCGCAAATCGCCAACGCAACTATAATTATGTTTAAAATCATTTCTGACACAATTAGCACCTCCCGATTTCAGTATATTCGGGAAATTTACATGTGTGCAGATAATTAGAGGCCGCCTAAAAGACGGCCTTCTATAATATTTATTGATGTTTTAGGATTGTTTAATGTCAGCGGTATATAATCCAGCAACCCATGCCGACGATTTATTTGCAAATTTTACCATAACGGGTACTCCGCTATGCTCACCCTTGCTATATGATTTCAGGTCGGCGGAAACAACAATATCATCGGCGGTTATCCCCTTTAATACCGAGGATGAACCAATGATTTTGACAGTAAAGCTATCCATCGTTGCAGTAAGCCCCTGTGTGACATTCTGCGGCTCAAAGCACGAATTAGTGACAACGATATTCTTATAAGTTATGCCCTTCATTTCGAGATTTACTGCAATCTCGACGTTTCCATCGTTGCTTTCTATCGATTCAGGCATCCTGATCTTTTGAACAAATTCGGTGGTATCGGGAGTAATATCGGCAAAGTTTATCGGTTCAAGTTCGACCGATTTTAACTTTTCGATAAGCTGCTGGGGTCCCTTTACGACAACTGTTTTTATGCTCGGGGTTGCCTTTACGGGATTGTCTTTTGGTGCGTTTTCAAAGGTTACCACTACCGGAACTTCCTGTTTCATCAAAATCGGGACGGTGATTTTTGCCGTGTCAAACGAGAGGAAAACATAGCTGCTGTCAATTATCTTTCCCTCGTGGTCGAACAAGGCGATATTTCCGTCGAAATCGGTGGTTTCGCTGATCGTGTCGTTCACGTCGGTTTCGGCCACTACGTAGGCAATTTTATCAATAACCGACTGTGCTCCCTTAATTTTTATTTGCGAAAAAGCTTCGTCCTTTACCTTTGCGGCATCGACAATGAGGCCGTCTGGCGCAGAAACGTTATTAGACTTTGCCGTTACTTCGAAATTTTCGCCGTCGCGGTTAAAAATATCGGTCATAACGGTAACCTGATTCATACTCATAGCGATAACGTCAAAGTTGCGGTTATCACTGCTATCGAGGGTCCACGTTTTTATTCCCTGACCGGTGATATTGGCAACAATGTCGATGTCGTTTGCCGAAAGAGACGAAATATTCGCCGTCTTTCCCGAAACAGTAACGTCCACTGTGATTTCACTATTTTTTATAACCTCGTATCCGTCGGCTGCAAGTGCCGAACTGACGCGGAAGGTTACAGGAACATCGCTAATATCTCTCGTTGAAACAGGGTTGTAAACCTGGGATAAATTGAACCAAATCACAAAGGAAACAATGAGAGAAACTATCGCAAGGAATCGGTTACTTTTAAGAAGACGGGAAAGCAAACTACTTAGACGAGTCATTTCTGTTGCCTCCTATCATCTTAATCTTGCTGATAAAGGAATTATCATTGTCATCCGTTTTTGGAATGAGTTCCTTTTCGAGAAATTCATGAAGTGAACCCATATTAAAATCGCGACGAAGCTTTCCGTCGATTGCGACCGAAATGTTACCCGTTTCCTCGGATACAACAACGACAACGGCGTCCGAATTTTCGCTCATACCAATAGAAGCGCGGTGACGGGTACCAAGTTCTTTTTTTAAATTATTATCGTGTGTGAGCGGAAGAATACATCCTGCGGCATGAATTCTACCCTCGCGAATGATTACTGCGCCGTCGTGAAGAGCCGTTTTTGGATAAAAGATGTTACTCAACAGTTCAACGGTTACGTCAGCATCGACAACCGTACCCGTTTTTATAATATCGCCCAAACGAGTATCACGCTCGAATACAATAAGAGCTCCCGTTTTTGAATTTTGGAATGATTGGCAGGCATGGGTTACTGCGTCGATACTGGTTTCGATTGCGGAAGTGTTACCTAATTTGTTCTTTCGGCTGATCAAACCGATATTCGTGCGGCTAACAATCTCTAACGCGTTACGAATTTCGGGCTGGAAGATGATAGCGATAGCGATAACACCTTGACCAATTACGAGATTGAGCATCGAATGGAGCGCTATCATATCGAGCCATGCCGAAACAGCCCACGCAAAAACGATAATAAGCACACCGTAAATAAGCTGCTTTGCTCTCGTTTGGCGGACAATTTGAATCAACTTATAAATAATAAATGCAATAATGATAATATCGAGGAGATCGACCAACCCAAAGGCGCTCATTACCAGGCCAAAATGGGTAATCCATGATTCAATCATTTTAAACAATGCGCCCAAAGGGTACACCTCCAAACATAATATTATATTTATTTTAACATAAATATAGATATAATCAATCGTTTTGTGTGTAAAAATTTTAATTTTTTTTGTAGCATTTTACACAATTGCTTATGTGGAGTAATTGTTGTATAATAGTACCGTGATGTAAAAAGGGGGATTTTTTTATGTTTCGTATCGGTCACGGCTACGACGCTCACCGCTTTGAAAAAGGACGACCGCTCGTAATTGGTGGAGAAAAAATTGAATTTGAAATGGGACTGGCCGGGCATTCTGACGCCGATGTCCTCGCTCACGCTATATCCGACTCACTCTTTGGTGCAGCTGCTCTGGGCGATATTGGGAAGCATTTTCCTGACACCGACCAAAAGTATAAAAATGCCGACAGCATGCTTCTGCTCAAAAGGACGGCCGAAATCATAAGGGATAATGGATATGGGATTGTGAACATTGACGCTACCATTCTGGCGCAAAAGCCCAAGCTTGCCCCTCACATCGATAAAATGAGAAAAAACATTGCCGATATGATTGGCATTTCTGTCGATTTCGTAAGCGTAAAAGCCACCACTGAGGAAGGAATGGGATTCACCGGTCGGCTTGAAGGAATTTCAGCCCATTCAGTTTGTTTAATTGAGAAAGTTTAATTGAATTATGTAAACATAAATATTCCTTGCGTTATTTTAAGATAACGCAAGGAATATTTTTTATGCTAAATTTATAATGCGTTTCGGTTTATTCAAACATTTTTCCTGGTAATACACTATTTCGTTCCGAATTATCGGGCATCTTTAAATTACCTAACAATGATGCGGCACATACTGATTTATCGCCAAATTTATTGCGAATTATGTAAACCGCATCATCAATGCTTTTTTGTTTATCGTGACGCTCTAAATCGGCAAATAAATCAATCTGAAACGGCTTTGACTCGGCCGAAAGTCCGATTGCAGTAACCGACAAAGCACGCACTTTTTTATCCCAATCATACGATTTAAAAAGGCGTCGTGCGGCGGTAGCAATTTCAAATGGGCTTTGGGTTTGAATTTCGAGGGGTGCCTGATACTGACGCACCTTTAAATCATCACTTTTTACTGACAATTTGACCCCGGAGGCCGACAGATTATGCACACGAAGGCGGTGCCCCAAATCCTGAGACAGCTGCAATATGACCCGCCATACCTCCTCCTCGTTTTCGAGATCAGCATTACATGTTATTCCGTGACCTAAGCTTTTGGCCGGAAAAACAAAATCACGGTGCATTACCCGTGAGGTATCTTCGCCCCTTGCATAATGCCACAACTGAACACCGTTTACACCAAGCATTTTTTGAATCACCGAAAGGGGTGACGATGCCAATTCACCTATTGTAAAAATGCCACGTTCATTCAGCCGCTTGGTCGTTGCGCGACCAACATAAAGCAGATTAGAAACGCTCAAATTCCATATTTTATCACGAAAATTTTCGCGGCTAATTTCGGTTATTGCGTCGGGTTTCTTCATATCCGAGCCGAGCTTTGCAAACACCTTATTATACGAAACACCTATGCTGACGGTAAGTCCGAGCTCCCTTTTTATAGTAGTGCGGATTTTTTCAGCGATTTGATAGGGCGTGCCAAAAATATGGCTATTTGTCACGTCGAGCCAACACTCATCCAGTCCAAACGGCTCGACAAGGTCGGTAAAACGATAATATATATCCCGAACGAGTGACGAAAACTTTGAATAATATTCGTAATTCGGCTTTACCGTAATTAAATCAGGGCATAACTGCTTTGCCTGCCAGATGACCATTCCGGTTTTTACCCCCGCCTGTTTTGCAAGCTCAGATTTGGCCAAAACGATACCGTGACGATCCTCGATCGAGCCACAAACGGCAATTGCTTTCCCCTCATATTCAGGGTTAAGCACCCTTTCGACCGAGGCAAAAAAGCAATTAAGGTCACTATGCAATATCGCCCTTTCGCTCACGTTTTATCACATTCCTTTATCGAAAACCAGGTGTTTGAATCGGCCTCGTAATATATCTTTTTTTGCGCACCTTCGACGAGGACGGTGTACTGAATCGGCGCAACGCATCCTACCACACGCGGACAATAGGGACGCACCCGTATGATTCGGTCAATTTCGTACGGCTTTTCATCAAAATATATTCTCTTTGGCGCAAAGCTTCCGTCGGTATGAAATATCGCCTCAACTTCAAGTTGTATTCTTCGGTACTGCATTTTATCAGCTCAAATCCTTTATCAGCTTTACTGCGACGCCCTGAACGATACAATCGGAAACGATAATATCCTTCATCGAACGATTTTCGGGGTGAAGTCGAATTCGTTTATGCACAGGGTCGGGATAATACCTCTTTAGCGTTACTTCGTCATCAATAAGGGCAACGACAATATCCCCCACCTCAGCCGTATTTTGAACGCAAATGAGGACCATGTCACCATCATTTATCCCTGCCTCAATCATTGAATCTCCACTAGCATACAGAATATAAAAATTACCGTTTCCGAAAATCGAAGTGGGTAAATTGATATATTCCTCGATATTTTCCTCAGCATATTTCGGCATACCGCAGGAAACACGACCCAGAACGGGCACCTTTAAAACCTCGCCAAAATCGCGTACAGATTGACTAGATATAATAGAGCGGTGACCGCTATATTTAATTTTACCCTCATCTCGCATCGTAGATAAATATCGATGAACGGTAGCGCAGGAAATACCAACCTTTTGTGAAATTTCGCGCATAGATGGAGAAATCCCGTTCTTTTCATAATATTCCTTTATAAATTCCTCGATTTGAATAAAATATTCGCTATTCTTTGTTCGCAAAAGTCTTCACCTCTCGCTCTATTTCTAAATGAAAAATTTGTTTCATTTAGATTATACTCCCCTTTTTGCAATTAGTCAAGCGGAATTTTTTTGCTTTTTATACGATTATGCCGCCTCTTTCTTTTAATAAAATTCATTTTCGGCATTTAGCGTCATAAAGTTACCTATTCGCTCATACCGCTTGTGACAAAATCGGTACCGCCATTACATTATAATAATCGTAAACTAATATCAGGCGGTGGGAATGTTGAAAGAAAATGCAGTAAAAAATTTAATTGGTAAAAAGCAATTAGCTGAATTGCCGTTTGCGGTTTTATGTCAACTAATTTCAGCAGTGTGCGGATTTTTACTTTCGCGGGTAATGTTTTTTAAGGGATATGCGCCGTTAGGTATTGCGGCGGTTGCGGGTATGCCGTGTGAAATGTCGATCGCCGCTGCAATCGGTGCCTCAATCGGCTACTTTGTCCCCGTGACGAGTAGCGGCGGAATAAGATACATAGGCGCAGTTGTCACCGTAACGATGCTGAAATGGGCACTTCCCGATAAACTGAAAATGACTAAAACAAGCGGATTTTCGGCACTTTTAGGCGGAGTCGGCTCGTTATCGGGGCTAATATTCATATCGAGTTTCAACCACCTTATAATGTGTTTTGCCGAGGGGTTGATATGCGCCTCGGGAGCATATTTTATAAACAAGGCGGCTAAAATCAAGGACACTGCTCGTTCACCTCACGGAATAGGTCAAGCAAACCTGGTAAGCGTTGCAGTGGTATTTTCAATGCTAATAATGTCCCTTTCGGAAATCGAGATTATGCACATCTCGGTAGCAAGGGTTACCTCCGTATTTCTAACCATATCTGCGGCTAGATACGGACGCGAAACGGCAGGAGCTATCGTAGGCGCATCACTCGGCTTTGCAATGTCGCTAATGTCGGGGTCAATGATGTTTCTGGCCGGGGCGTATAGCTTAGGTGGGATGGTAGCGGGGCTGTTTGCCCACTTTGGCATAATTGGCTCAGCGGCAGCATTCTTGGTCAGTAGCACGGTGATATTTATTCAATCGGGTCAGGTGGATGCCAGTCTTACCTCGTTGTACGAAATAATCATTAGCATACTTTTGACCTTCGTCATGCCGAAAAATATGCAGGTATTCTTTTCCGCTTTTTTCGCTCCTGCGCCCGAAATGCCACGTCTGGACGGACTCAGAAAGACGGTATCAATACGGCTCAAAGGTGCTTCCGATGCCCTGACAAATATCGATAAAACACTTAAAAAGGTGTCAAACCGCTTGGCTAAAATAAACACCCCCGAATATGACCAGATATTCCGCCTGACAGAAAAGAGCGTATGTGCCGAATGCGGACTGAGAATGCACTGCTGGGAAAAAGATAAGGAAAACACCCTTTCGTCAATGGCACTGATAATCAAAGAAATGACAAGCGGCGAAGAGCAGGAAATACCGCTTTACAGCACCTGCTCGAGAAAGGAAAAGATAAAGGAGCGGCTAAAATCAGAATACGGCGACTATATTTCAAAGCAGACGGCGCAAAAGCGCATTGACGAGGTAAGAGGCGTTGTATGCGACCAATTTCAAGGAATGTCGGATATGCTTCGCGAAATGGCGGTCGATTTTGAAAAATCGAGAAGGTACGACATTCAAACCGCTCGTATATTAAGCACACGATTAAAAGAAATTGGAATCATTGCGACCGACATTGCGTGTTCGGTAGATAAATACAGTCACATGACGGTCGAAATTCGCACAGGAGTAATGAATAAGCTTATTAACAGGACGGAACTTCTTAAAACGGCCTCTGCCGTTTGCGCGAGAGATTTTGACCCGCCGACGATTGTATCAAACGAACGAGGAAACCTCATCACGCTATCCGAAAAGGCGGTATTCGCCATTGATTACGGAATGGCTCAACATTCGTGCAGAGGGGCAAAAATATGCGGTGACTCGGGCGATATTTTCACCGACGGACGCGGTAGCGCGGTTATGCTTCTGTCCGACGGAATGGGTACGGGTGGCAGAGCTGCGGTCGACTCGGCTATGGCATCGGGACTGATGGCGCAGCTGATAAAGGCAGGTTTCGGCTATGATTGTTCGCTGAAAATTGTCAATTCCGCAATGATTTTTAAATCAGTGGACGAATCACTCGCAACCATCGACGCGACGAATATCGACCTTTTTTCAGGACGAATGGATATGTATAAAGCAGGAGCCGCACCGACAATTATACGTCAGCACGGATACACCGGTCGTGCAGAAAGCACTTCCCTGCCCGCAGGAATACTTCGCGAAGTAAAATTCGACTGCGCGGGCGTAAACTTGTCAAAGGGTGACATCGTAGTTATGCTGTCCGACGGTGCGGCAGTCGACGGAATAGAATGGATTTCACACGAAATAGGGCTATGGCAGGACGGCTCGGCTCAAAAACTGGCCGAAAAACTCGCTGATATGGCCCTTCGCCGATGTGAAAAAGGTCACGAGGACGACATTACCGTTATGGTGGCAATTATCGAAAATGCCGCATAATTTACTTGTAAACGCAACTAGAATATGATAAAATCAGTAGCATAAAGAGGAGTTGATTTATTTATGAAAGAAATAAAGGCAAAGGAAATAAAAGATAATATTATAAAGCTCATTGCAGACGAATGGATGCTTGTCACAGCAGGTGATGAAACCGGATACAACATGATGACCGCAAGCTGGGGCGGTATGGGCGAAATGTGGGGCAAGGACGTTGCCGTTACGGTTATCCGTCCTCAGAGATACACCTACGAATTTACCGAAAAGAGTGACCTTTTCACCCTCTCCTTCTACGGGGATAAAAAGAATATTCACGCCATTTGCGGTAAGAAGAGCGGTCGCGACATCGACAAAACCGCCGAGGCAGGACTCACCCCTGTATACGTTGACGACACTGTCACCTTTGATGAGGCGAGAATTACGATTATATGCAAAAAGTTATATGCAAGCGATCTGAAAGAAGATGGCTTTGTTGACAAGGACTGCCTCAAATGGTATGACAACGATTTTCACAGAATGTACGTCGGCGAAATCGTAAAGGTGCTTGTAAAAGAATAAATAAAAAAATGCTTTGTACTGATTGGTACAAAGCATTTTTTTAATTTACATTTGAATTATTCAGCGGCATTTAACTTTTTGATCATTGCTGACTTCTTGTGAGCTGCACAGTTCTTATGAATAATTCCCTTCGCAGCAGCCTGATCAATGCTCTTTACAGCTGCCTTTACAACTTCTACTTTATCAGCAGCGTTG
>JAFOCH010000051.1 GCA_017381395.1 Clostridia bacterium | reverse complement strand
TGTTCTCATAAACAAAATCCTCCTTTTCGAGAATGTCCTTCAGCGAAAGCTTTGCGCGGTAAACGAGATTTTTAATCTGCTTTTCGCTTTTTCTCATGATTTTTGCCGCTTCTTTGTAGGAAAGCTCGTCAAAGTAAATGAGGTGAATTACCTCACGATAGTCGCTTTTGATCTCCTTGATAGCGTTATGGAGTGCCTTTGCCTGCTCGTTTTTGAGTATCGCGTCGTCAAAGTCGGCTTCGCTATACCCGTCAATCTCGTTCAGGCAAACCGTATGTTTCTTTTGCGCCGATTTTAGCCAATCGAGAGTCATATTTCGCGCGATGGTGTACAGCCAGGTCTTGAAACCTGACGGGTCGGACAGCATTTTCCTTTTGACAAACACCTTGCAAAAGGTGTCGGCGGCAATATCCTCCGCCACGGCAAGATTTTTGACATACCCGTTTATAAAGAAAATAAGCGGGCTGTTATATTCTCTTACGATTTCCTCCATTCCGCTCTTATCTCCGTCGAGAAAGCGGCTATATGCACTTTTTTCTGTCATATTAACCCTCCCGGTAAGGTACCTTTACCTATTAAACGATTATCATTTCAAAAAGTCTCACCAAAAAAGGTTCCCTCAAACAAAATTTTTTGTTTTCGAGAACCTTTTTTACCGTAACAATATCTATACAAGTTCGCCGATGCAGTAATCGTCGGCGGTGTCGGTAATGCGCACGTCCCTGATTTCGCCGCAAAGGTCGTCGGGTGTGTCAACCTTTACGTATGTGTAATTTTTGGTATATCCCTCGTTCAGATTGCCCCTCTTTGTTTCAAAAAGCACCGAGCAAACCTTTCCCACCTGCGATTGTAGGAATGCGGTTTCGCTTTCCTTTGTGACGGCAATCATCTTTTGCGATCTTGTGCGTTTTTCGGCGTTTGTGACCTGATTTTTCGCCCTTGCAGCGACTGTACCCGTCCTTCTCGAATAGGCGAAAATATGCGCCCTTGAGAAGCCGATTTCGCGCGCAAAGCCCAGCGATTGCTTGAATTCATCCTCTGTTTCGCCTGCAAATCCAACCATAATATCGGTGGTGATTGCCGCGTTGTCAAAGTTGTTTCGTACTCGCTCGATTAAATTGCGGTAAAAATCGGTATCGTAGTGACGATTCATTCGCTTAAGCGTTTCGTCACAGCCCGATTGGAGCGAAAAGTGAAACTGTGGACAGAATTTGGGCTGATTTTTGAGTCGTGTCATCATTTCGTCGGTGAAAATATCGGGCTCGAGCGAACCGAGTCGCACCCTTTCGATTCCGTCGACGGTACAAACAACGTCCACCGCATCGCAAAGGGTTGCACCAATATCGTTACCGTATGCCGAAAGGTTAATGCCGACGAGGACGATTTCCTTGTGTCCCATTTCGGCAATGGACGAAACCTCGCTTTTTATATCCTCGAGCGGCTTTGAGCGTTCGCGGCCCCTTGCGGTCGGGATGATGCAGTATGAACAGAAGCGATTGCAACCATCCTGAATTTTGAGATATGCGCGGGTACGCTCTTCGATTTTATCAATCGGCGGTGTGTCAAAAAGGTCGCCTTTTTTGTGCTCGTCTATCAGGATAACCCGCTTGTTTGTTTCCAAAAATTCGCCTATCGCCTCGCAAAGACGATTGTTTGAATGATTGCCGAGTACAATGTCGGCGGCATCAATTTCGGTTGCGTCGTCGGGGAACGCTTGCGGCATACAGCCGGTAAGTACAATCACCGAGTTTGGCAATTCGCGACGATATTTTCTGACTGTTTGGCGGGTTTTTCGGTCGCTTTCGGCGGTTACTGTGCACGAATTGATAATAAAAATGTCCGGCTCAGCGTCGGACAGGGTAGGAGTATATCCGGCAGCGATAAGCATACGCTCCATCGCTGCCGTTTCGTATTGATTAACCTTGCAACCGAGTGTGTAAAATGCAAAAGTCATCGTTTTTCTTCCTTTTTTATAAAAAAGATTGAGAATTATTCAGCGGTTGCTGCATTAACGGCAGCTTCGCTGTCGGCCTTTTCTTTGCGCTCAGCGGCAAGTCTTTCGTTGTAAGCTGCCCAGCGCTTTTCCTCAACCTTTTTGCTGATTACGTCAACAACGGGATCAGCAAAGAATGCGAGAATACCGATTACACCTGCGATAGCGGTGGTCATGATTCCAAAGAGGAAGGGAGTACATTCCATAAGCGAGTAGGGTGTGTACCATGATGACGAGTCGATAAGCGCAAATGCAAGATGGAATCCGAAATTAAGCACGGTAAAGGAAAGCAGTCCTGTAGCAACCGTTTTTGCAACCGTCTTTGAACGGAAGTTACCTGCGATAACGGCGGCAATACAGCCCAGACCGAGAATCAATGATTCGTGATATGTAAATGTTGTGCCGAAGGGAGAATCATTTGTTTCGGTGTATGAGTATAATTGAGCGTATTCGGAATAGGGAGCTTCTGCGATTTCGAGCTGGTCAGCTTCCTCGAGAACCTCTAAGCTTACGGGCAGGTCGCCTGCGAAGGAAGCAAGCTGAAGCGCAAGCATCAAAAGTCCGAATACGAGCAATTTTGCGAAACAGAATTTTTTGCTTTTTGGTTTCATGATCATAGTGGGATACCTCTTTTTATATAGTATTGTTTATTTTTAATGCATTTCATTGAGATACATTACGTGCTGATTTCGGTGCATGTATACGTTAACGGCCAGTCCGATTCCCAGGTAGGTGCATATCATTGACGAACCGCCCGCGCTGAAAAAGGGAAGTGTAATTCCTATAACGGGTAAAATTGAGCAACACATTCCAACGTTTAGAATGGTTTGTGCGGCAAAAAGGCCGAATAGACCGCTACAAATGATTGTACCCATTTTATCTCGCGCGTGGTGGGCTATGACAAGCAGTCGGACGCAAACGGCAATTTCGAGCGCCAGAACGGCCAAAAGTCCGATAAAGCCAAGCTCCTCGCCGATACTTGAAAAGATAAAGTCATTATACTGCTCGGGAATTTCGTTTGCCTGAACGTAGTCGCCTCGCAAAAATCCCTTTCCAAACCAGCCGCCATTCGCCATGGCGATTCTGGCTCGCCATTGTTGCCAGCCACTGCCGTAAAGATCGGCTTCGGGATTGAACAGGGTTTCTACTCGGATTCGTTGATTGTCGTTTAGAACGAGAAACCACAGAATTGGGGAAAGTGCCGCCACCGAGCCGATAGCAATAAAAAAGTATCTGAGCTTTACACCGGCGGCAAACATCATTGAAATAAAAATGAGCGCTATTACCAGAGCTGAGCCGTCGTCACCCTGAAGGTGAATGAATAAAACAGGGATGGCTCCGTGAATGCAGAGCAGGATTAGATTCAGCGGCTTGTTAACTGTTTTTTCTATTCGGTTAACGTGACTTGCAAAGGTGATGATAAAGGCAATTTTGAGCAGCTCGGACGGCTGAAAGGTAAATCCGCCGGGAAGAATGAGCCATGCCTTGTCATCGGTGCCGGGAGGGGCATATCCGATAAAAAAGGTAAGTCCGACCATAATTACCGCTGCACCGGCTAAAATATATTTATGCTTTGCGATTGTTTCGTAGTCGACGAAGCCCGACATCATAACTACAATAATAATGCCGATAAAAAACGCGCCAAGCTGAACGTAAAACTGTTTAAGACTGCCTGTATAGTTGGTTGCCGACATAACCATCATACAACCAAATAGTGAAGCAAAGGTGCAAATTGAAAGTAATACCTTGTCAGTTTCGCGAAAATAGTCGGCTATTTTTCCTAAAATATTACTAACCTTTGACACCTCCCCATATTGATACAAAATAATTATATAATAAAATTAAAATAAGTTCAAGCAAATACTTTAATATCTTCAAATTTTGTGATATAATTCTATAAACTAATAAAAAACTTTGTATTACATGCCGATTTGAATTTACAATCTGTTTACAAAGGACGGGTAAAATAGGAAAAAATGAAAAAATTTGTTACAAAATCAGCTAGTGAAACGGCCGAGGTAGCCATGGCCCTCGGAGCCAAAATATCGTCGGTAACGGTCATTGCCTTTACGGGTGATCTTGGAGCGGGAAAAACTACATTTATAAAGGAACTGGCAAAGGCACTCGGTTATACGGGCGAGGTTTCCAGCCCCACCTTTGCTATCGTTCACGAATATATCGGTGGCAGGTTGCCGCTTTATCACTTTGACATGTATCGAGTAGATAGCTGGGAGTCGCTTTATTCAACGGGCTTTTTCGAATATATGGAAACCGACGCGGTGCTTGCGGTCGAATGGAGCGAAAATATCGAAAATGCGCTGCCCGACGACTTGATTACGGTGGATATTACGCGTGGCGAAGATGATAACGAGCGAATTATCACAATTTCGTCGAGAGGAGATGTAAAAATTGAAGATATTGGCGATTGATTGCGCTGACAAGCCGTGCTCCTGTGCGGTGGTCGAGGATAATAAAATCATTTGCGAATCGTTCATCAGCATTGGGCTTACCCATTCCCAAACCTTGCAACCCATGCTCCACGATATGCTTAAAAATGCCGGTATTGATATTGGCGAAATCGACCGCTTTGCCGTCAGCATTGGCCCCGGCTCGTTTACGGGACTGCGAATCGGCATCTCGGCGATAAAGGGAATGGCATTCGGTTCGGGTAAAAAGTGCGTTGGCGTATCCACACTTCACGCAGCGGCATACGCAATGACCGGAACAAAGGGAATAATCGTAGCGGTAATGGACGCCAGATGCGGTCAGGTATACACCGCCACCTTCTATTCCGACGGCGAAAAATTAACCCGAATCAGCGAGGACAGAGCCATTATGCTCACCGAGCTTGTCGAGGATATAAAGAAGCTAAAATCGGAGGAAAATTTTTCATCAGAAAAGGTTTTTCTGGTTGGAAGAGGCAACGAAATGTGCTATAATGTCATAAAGACAGAGATTGACGGTGTTTTTGTCGCACCGCCCCACCTTTCGTGTCAAAGGGCGTCATACGTTGCGCTAATTTCGAGTGAGTATGATGAAATAACGGCGCACGAGCTTCTGCCAAGCTATTTGCGATTACCTCAGGCGGAGCGTGAATTAAAGGCAAAAAACGAAGCAAAATTAAAAAAGGGAGTAAACTGAAATGGGAAAGAAAATTGCTATCGGCTGCGACCACGGCGGCTTTGAAATGAAGAATGAACTGGTTGATTTTTTAAAGGAAATGGGCTGTGAGGTTGGCGATTTCGGCCTTATCGAAAAGCAACCGATTGATTACCCCATCATCGCCGAAAGGTTGCAACTGCTGTATCCGCCGGCGAATACGAGCTCGGAATCCTCGTATGCGGAACGGGAATCGGAATGTCTCTCGCCGCTAACAAGGTAAAGGGAATCCGTGCCGCCGCTTGCTCGGAGGTTTATAGTGCAAAGTTCACACGCCTTCACAATAATTCAAATATTCTTTGCCTCGGCGGAAGGGTTATCGGTCCCGAAACGGCAAAGATTATGGTTGATGCCTTTGTTAATACCGAATTTGAGGGTGGTCGTCATCAGCGCCGAGTTGATATGATTGATGCCCTCGAACGCGGCGAAAAATTATAATAAAAATAAATTGGCATAAAAAAAGGGAGATAAAATTATGGAACAGAATGTATTTATTATGAATCATCCTCTTATTCATCACAAGCTGTCAATTCTCCGTGATGAAAAGACCAGTTCACGCGATTTCAGAACCCTTGTCAGCGAAATTGCTATGCTCATGTGCTACGAGGCAACACGCGACCTTGCGTTGCAGGAGGTTGAGGTACAGACACCCGTCGCAGTTGCAAAGGTGAAAAAGCTCGCAGGCAGAAAGCTTGCGGTTGTGCCCATTCTTCGCGCAGGACTTGGTATGGTTGACGGAATGGTTAACCTTGTACCGAGCGCACGAGTAGGTCATATCGGACTCTATCGCGACCCCGAAACACTTATGCCTGTCGAATATTATTGCAAGCTTCCGTCGGATATTTCACAGCGCGACGTAATCGTTGTCGACCCGATGCTTGCTACCGGTGGCTCGGCCATCGACGCCATTACTCAGATAAAGAAACGCGAGCCGAAAAACATTAAGTTTATGTGCATTATTGCCGCACCGGAAGGGCTTGAAGCGTTAAAGGCGGCTCATCCCGACGTTCAGGTTTATGTCGGCGCATTGGACGAAAAGCTCAATGACCACGGCTATATCGTGCCGGGACTCGGCGATGCCGGTGACCGCATTTTCGGTACAAAGTAATGGCCGGAAACGGAAATCAGAAATTAAAGCTGCTCTATCTTTTGCAAATACTTGAAAACGAAACCGACGAGGAAAATCCGATAAAAACGGCGGATATTCTTCGTCGTCTTTCGGATTTGGGCATTGTTGCCGAAAGAAAGTCTATTTATCGTGACATCGATTGTCTGCGCGAAGCAGGGTACGACATTGTGTCGGCCTCGGGCGGCGGCTATTTCCTGGGAGAAAGACGGTTTGAACTGAGCGAGGTAAAGCTACTCACCGACGCGGTGCAGGCATCGCGTTTTATCACCCATCAAAAGTCGTTTAAGTTGATTGAAAAGTTAAAGGGACTGGTTAGCAAAAGTGATGCCAGAAGCATCGACCGTCAGCTTCATATGTCGGGAATATCAAAGGCCGAGAATGAACAGATTTATTACGTTATCGATGCCATTTACGACGCTATTTCAAAGGATAAGCAAATTGGCTTTAAATACCTCGACTATACCCTTTCGGGCGAAAAGCATTACCGCTCGGACGGAAAGGAATATTCGGTCAGCCCTTATGCGCTGATTTGGGATAACGAGTATTATTATCTCGCCGCTTATTATAAAAAGCACGATAAAATCGCCAATTTCCGCGTGGACAAAATGGACCGAGTGCGTGTCCTTGATGTTAAGCGCGAAAAAAGTGACGAATACAAGCATTTTGACCCCGCAAAAAAGGCAAAATCTCAGTTTTCGATGTTTGGCGGTGAGCCCGAGCTTATTACGGCTCAAATCGAGGATAAGTATATCGGTGTTTTTGTCGACCGATTTGGCGACGACCTGACCCTCGAAAAAGGAAAAAACGGCTATTCACGCGTACGGTTCAAGGCGGAGGTCAGCCGTACCTTTATGTCGTGGATATTCCAGTTTGGCGAAGGGGTAAGGATTCTTTCGCCGAAAAAGGTGTGCGACGGCGTTGCCGATATGCTCGCCCGCGTACTTAAAATGTATGGAGAAAACAATGATTGATTTTGCAACCGAAAAGGATTATTCCGAAATTATCCCCGTATGGCAAAGCGGCTTTGACGACAACGCCGACGACGTTGCCGAATTTTTAGCGGGTACGGGCGGCTTTTGCGACCGATTGGTTTGGCGCGAGGATAAAAAAATTGTTGCCGAAATGAATATAATTCGGTGCGACCTTTCTATCGAGGGAAAAAGGGTAAGTGCGGTGTATTTTTATGCACTGGCGACCCTGCCCGAGTATCGCGGACGGGGAATTATGTCCTCGATGATACGCTTTGCCCTCGATAAGTATGCCGCCGACGGAATGAGCTATGCGATGATTGTTCCGGCAGAGGAGGGGCTGGTCGGCTACTATCAGCGGTTTGGCTTTGACCCCATTTGCGGTGCGAAAATTGCCGATATTCCGAGCGAGAGCATCTTCGATTTTCCCGTCGAAACGACCAAGCTCACGCCAAGCCAACTAAAAGAGCTTCGGGATAAAAGAAAAGGAAATAACGCCGTTTTTTCGGTCGAGCATATCGACTTTGCTCTGCGCTTTTGCGAAATGACGGCGGTCGAATTTGACGGTGGTTATGCCATTTTTGAGCAGGGTGACGACCGCGTGAGGATAATCGAATTCGACGGCGAGGTCAACCGTATGCTGTCGGCGGTAAAGGGACTTTGCAAAAGCGAAATTTATCGCGTTTATCTGCCCGCTGATTCGCTCATTGGCGAAAAGGTTTGTCGAGGAATGGTTTGTCCCCTCGGCGAGTCAAGGACGCTTGATAAAGCACAAATTGGTCTGATAATGGACTGACGAAAGGAATAAAAATGGCTACATTAACCCTTAATTTCTCGTTAAAGCCACACTCAAAGGTGAATATCTATATTGACGAAAAGCTCGTCGATACCGCGCGTAAAAGTGATACAAAGCGGCTTTCCGTCACGGAAGGGAAACATTCGATCCGACTCGTCCAGTATCGTGGAAAGGGCGAAAATTCACCATGCGCATTCGGTGCGGTGCCGTATTTTGCGGGAGGAACCTTGCTTAACGGCGACGGGACAAAGTCATCCCATCTCATCCCGTGGAGAGCCACCGTTCATTATTTTGAATGCGCTTTTTCGATAACGATTAGCGGTGACGCGTCGATTGCCGTTCTCGCAAATGTCGAAAAGAAGCGTAGCTTCATCGGTATCGACAATCATTTTCTGTCGCTTCGACTTGGTACCGTTTTGGGCACCGAAATCGAGAATTACACCTCGTCCGAGCTGGATAAAAAGCAGCGCGGTCGCATTAATTTCTATCAGCGGCTGATTCTTTTGATGACCTATATTCCCGCGTTTGTAATCGTCGCGTGGCAATATATTATCGCCTTTTCAAGCTGGGACGCACCCGCTCATTTTGGTATAGTGGGACGCATTTACGTTATAATCCCGTCGGTGATTTTGGCGGTCGTAATACTACGAATAACCCTATTTTTACGAAAAAAGCGCAAATTAGGATAAAATGGTGTAAGTGTTCATAATCAACCTCAAATGCGAGGTAGAAACTGCAAAAAAAGAAGAACCTCAGAACGCGAATTGCGTGCCGAGGTTCTCGGTTAAATCGGGCAACAGGAATTACTCCGGTTACCCGATTTTTTTGTTTAATTAAGTGCTGCAACGCCAATATTCAGATATAGTGCAAAGCAAAGCCAAATCAGATACGGCAGGGTCAGGTAACCCGCCTTTTCATCAATCCGCGAAAAGCGAATGACCATAATCGTCACAACCGCAATCAGAATGATAAGGTCAAACACTGCAACGAGGTATAACCCCGCTCTGAAAAACAAAATTGACCATAGGAAATTAAAAAACAGCTGAACGTAATAGACGGTCATTGCTTCCTTTGCCTTTGTGCCGCCGATTGAGATGACAATGTACGCGGCATATCCCATCATGAGAAAGAGTGCGCTCCATACGACGGGAAATACCCAGCTCGGCGGTGAAAGCGGCGGTCGATTCATAATAGCATATTTTTCGGACATGCTGCCCGAAAGCAGAGCCGATAGTCCGCCGACAGCCAGCGGAATAGCAAGTGAAATCAGCAATCTTTTAAGGTTAAAAACGGCAACCTTCATAATTTTTACCCCATTTCGTATATCTTATGGTAAGTTTATGTCAGCAAGCCGAGAATTATTCCTTAATGTTAGGTTTAAAAGAAACAATTCGAATAAATAAAAAGAGCACTTGCATAGGCGTTGTGCTCTAAAGGACAGTTTTCTAAAACTAATTATACCCGTGATGCCGAAACATCGCGGGTATCTTTTATATTCCTTTACTATTGACTTAAATTATGCTACAATCTGACTAACCGATAAATAAGAATTTGACGGAGGAAATGATTGTATGAAA
This sequence comes from Clostridia bacterium, assembly GCA_017381395.1. Lineage (GTDB taxonomy): Bacteria > Bacillota > Clostridia > Oscillospirales > Acutalibacteraceae > UMGS1976. The sequence goes on along the minus strand of JAFOCH010000051.1, from coordinate 1,292 downwards.
AAGTTGATAGCATTAGTTTTAGCATTAGTCTGTGTTCTAACTTTGGCAAGTTGTGGTAAAAACGATACCTACAAAATCAAAATTATTGTCCCTGCCGAAAGTACTGAAGAAATTGTTTATCAGGAAGATTTTGTCTATTCCGAGGAGGAAATCTTACCGACAGGCAATAAGATTACAATTTATTCTGGTGAAGGATTAGGCGATACAGAAGTGGTATTAAAACCAATTAGTGTCAAAGAAGAAAATGCATACGAGCCAACATATATTACACATGGTTTACCAGTTGAAATGGATGTAGAAAAAGGTGCTTGGTTTAAAGTAGGTATAAATATGCGAAACAATACTGATACAGACAAAGTTGTTTATGTTGAGGTTGAAGGTGTAGAAGTAAGAATTGAGTAAATCCCAATTTGTAGATAAGGAGTAAAGATAGATGATTCAAATATCCTACGCCTCAATGGTAGTGTTCATAAGTATCATTTGGTGCTTGGTAAGAGTGATATGTGCAATGAAAACCAAGAGAGTGGATTGGAAAAGAGAAATCCAACTGATTTTTGTATACATCTGCATAGTCGTTGTTGCTCGGTTTACCTTTTTCCCATTTTCAAAAGTAAACGGAGAAATACAGCCACTTGTTTTTGAAAGTGCAAAAGCATTTTCCTTTCGTGTAAATTGGATTCCGTTTGTTAAACTGTTTGATTATCCCGAAATGAGAGACATTTTGATAAATGTAATTGGCAATACAGCAATGTTTATCCCATTGGGAATTGTTTGGCCAAGTGTATACAAAGGATTGGATACACACTGGAAGATTATTTCAGCAGGCATTGGTTTTTCTTTATGTATTGAGATTTTACAACTTCCCTTTTATGATAGAGTATCCGATATTGATGATTTATTATTAAATTCGTTAGGTTTTATCATTGGATATCTGCTGTATCTTCTTGCAAAGCTGCTAAGTAAAAAGATGCTAAGAATTAAATAAATTCCAATTTATCGAATAGATAATATTTGTTTAGATAAGGGTCTTAGGTTCTCCTAACAAGTGACATTTGGGCGCCCAAATGTCCTGCTTGTCAAGGTATGAGACAAAATTAAAAGCTGTGTGGAATTTCCACACAGCTTTTTTACTGTCCTCAAGTGTACATCTCTTACTGACAGGGGAGTTTTTACATCGTATTCTTTTCTCTACCGATTATTCTTCGTCGGCGTCGTCTTCTTCGACTATCTCTTCGGCTTCGTCGAGGATTACTTCCTCTTCTACCGATGCGGCTTCGTCAGGAGTTTCTGCT
>JAFOCH010000050.1 GCA_017381395.1 Clostridia bacterium | reverse complement strand
CTAATATTAAAGGAAGGTTATCATGGCTTCTGTAAAAATTACCGAAACGATTTTACGTGACGCTCATCAGTCACTTATTGCAACCAGAATGTCAACCGAGCAGATGCTCCCCATCCTCGAAAAGCTAGATGATGTCGGCTATCACTCGCTTGAATGCTGGGGCGGTGCTACATTCGACGCATGTCTGCGTTTCTTAAACGAGGACCCGTGGGAAAGACTGCGTACAATTCGCGAACATTGTCCGAAAACAAAGCTCCAAATGCTTTTCAGAGGACAGAATATGCTCGGCTACCGTCACTATGCCGACGACGTGGTTGAATATCTTGTTCAAAAGTCGGTTGCTAACGGAATTGACATTTTACGAATTTTTGACGCGCTCAACGACCCGAGAAACCTTACCACCGCAATCAACGCGGCTAAAAAGGAAAAGGCACACGTTCAGGCGGCAATTTCGTATACAACGGGACCCGTTTTTGACATCGAATACTATACAAAATATGCAAAGCAGCTTGAGGAAATCGGTGCTGACTCAATTTGTGTAAAGGATATGGCAGGATTGCTCACTCCTTACGGCACATACGACCTCGTAAAAGCACTGAAAGAAACCGTCAAGGTGCCGATTCAGGTTCATTCACACTATACATCGGGGCTCGCTTCAATGGTACTCATGAAGGCGGTTGAAGCAGGTGCAGACGTTGTTGACACAGCACTTTCACCTCTGGCAATGGGAACTTCGCATCCCTCAACCGAGTCGATGGTAGCTGCTTTTAGCGGTACACCGTACGACACAGGACTTGATATCGAAAAGATTGACGAAATTTCAAAGCACTTTGCCGCTTTGAAAGAGGAATATTTAGCAAGCGGACTGCTCAGCACAAAGGTAATGGGCGTTGACGCAAAGGCACTTATTTACCAGGTACCGGGAGGAATGCTCTCTAACCTCGTTTCGCAGCTCAAGCAGGCAGGCAAAGAAGAAAAGCTTACCGAGGTTCTCGAAGAAGTACCAAAGGTACGTGCCGATTGCGGATATCCTCCGCTTGTTACTCCGTCGAGCCAGATTGTAGGAACCCAGGCCGTTTACAACGTCATTATGGGCGAAAGATACAAGATGGTAACAAACGAGTTTAAGGGACTTGTTCGCGGCGAATACGGTCACACTCCCCTTCCCATCGACGACGAATTCCGTAAAAAAATTATCGGTGACGACGAGCCGATTGATTGCCGTCCCGCTGATAAAATCGAGCCCGAGCTCGACAAACTCAGAGAAGAAGTTAAGCCCTGGTCAGAGCAGGAGGAGGACGTACTTTCCTACGCTCAGTTTGGTCAGGTAGCCGTAAAATTCTTTGAACAAAGACGAAATAAAAAGCTCGGTCTTAACGGAGAATTGCTCGATATGGATAAAATGATACATCCGATGTAAAAAACACTTGCATTTTGTCCAAGTATGTGATATTATAATATTTGCACTGTTGATGCGTACCTTTTTTAAGGAGGTTTTATATAATGGGTATAACAGAAATTATTGTTGGCTCACTTATTATCATTTTGGCTATCGTTATTATCGCAGCTATCCTTCTCCAAGAAGGACGCAGAGCCGGTATTAACGGAGCAATTTCCGGTGGAGCTGATACCTTTTTGTCAAAGAACAAGGCTCGTTCGGTTGACGCTTTCCTTGCTCGTTGGACAAAGGTTATTGCGATCGTTTTCATGATCCTTGTTGTTATCGCATTCGTTCTTGCAATGATTAAATAATTGTTACAAGAATAAATAGTCCGCAGGTAGCAATAGTTACCTGCGAGATATCCGGGTGTAGCCCAGTTTGGTAGAGCGCTTGAATGGGGTTCAAGAGGCCGCAGGTTCGACTCCTGTCACTCGGACCAAAAAAAGAGAAGGTTGCTGATATGCAGCCTTCTCTTTTTTATTAGCGGATATTGCAATAAACCTATTTTCTTGACAAATGCTGATATTACTGATAAACTTATACCAATCGAAAGTGTAGGCGAATTTTCCTCGGTTGCTATCTTGTTGGTAGCAACATTGAGCTCGAGACACTTTCGATTTTTTATTTTATATATCGCAATTATTGACAAACAATTGTTTGTGTGGTACATTGAAGTTGATAAAGCATTCTTGCTAAAACCGCCGGCGATTAGTGCCGTCCGTTCACTGGCTTGGATGCTTTTGTCTTTTGTTTTACTACGTAATATAATTGACAAACGATTGTTTGTGTGATACGTTAAATTAACAATCAAGGCATTGCCCGAGTTTATTAGAGAGACGTTTGTCCCTCTCGTATCGGGGATGCCTTGATTTTTTAATTTTCATTCAATTTCTACCTAATGCATCGACAGGGTTGAGTCGGGCGGCAGTTATTGCGGGATATGCGCCCGAGATACAACCTACAAAGATTGAGAGGACTATTAACCATAGTAGCTTCAAAAAGTCAATGGTGACGGTTATTTTGAGCAAATTAGCCATTATAAAAGATGCCGCTAATGACAGCACAACGCCTAAAACACCGCCAATTAGCGAGACAGCACCCGACTCGATAACAAACTCGAACAAAACGCGGCTATTACTTGCTCCGATTGACTTTTTGATTCCGATTTCGTAGGTGCGTTCCTTTACGGTGAGTAACATTATGGTCATTATCGACAGGGCTGAAACGACGATTGAGGTTGCGCCGATTATCGTCAGCACCTGCTTTATAATATCGAACAAATTGTTTATTCTGCCGCGTTGGAGTGCCATATCCTCGGTAATCACCGAGTCCACATTCCCCTTCTGATAGCCCAAAAGCCGTCGTATTTCGGCTGTTGTGTCCTCAGAGTGGTCGGTATTATCTACGCTCACCGCAACGGTAGAAAAGGAATTAGAGATATTTGAATACGGAATGTAGATATTGCTGTCGATTAAATCCTTTGCCACGTTACGAAGGATACTGCCCTCGGTAGGAATTACACCGATGATTTCAAATTTACCAAAAACAGTATTAGAGTTTATGTCAACTAACATACCGACGCTATTATCGGTATTAAACATTTCTATTGACAGATCTTCATCAATCATACAAACATTAGAAATAGATTTTATGTCAACCTCATTTATATAACGTCCGTGTTTTAGTTCGAGAGAAATGGTCTTGTCAGCATTTTCACCAATACCAACTATCGCAATATCGAAATTATCCGCCTTTGCACTTGCGGTGCCGCTCGTCTTTATTATTCCCATCGCACTTTTTACATTTTCGACCGAATCGATAAGCTTCACGTCATCGGTATTGAGCGGCTGAACACCGCTATTCGGCTCGACTGTAACTGAAATGCCGCTGATACCGAGGCAATCTAGCTCACGATTAAATTTGGCAATGCCTGCGTCCCCTACTATGTCGATTATCGCGACCGACATAACGCCAATCGTGACGCTAAGTGCTATCATCACTGTCCGCCACTTATGACGCATAAGCTGACGAAATATGCCCAATATCAAATTAGTCATCGCTTATTATCCTCACGCTTTTATTTGTGTCGAGCTGACTTTTATCCTCGATCACGAGCGAATTTGAATCAACGCCGCTGACTATTTCGGCAAAATCGCTTCCCTCGATGCCTATTTTAACCTCGGTTTTGACAATTTCATCGCCGGAAACAACATATACAAAGGATTTACTCCCATTATATTCAATTGACGAATAAGGCACAGCGACAACATCGGACGCAGTATCTGTGCTAATATACAGCTTGGTGCTCATTCCAATTAAAAGTTCTGTTTCGATTGGGTCAATGTCAATCAAAATGCTGATCATAGTCCCGTTCGGTGACTGCTCGGCAATATTAGACACTCGACTTACCCTTCCCGAATAGGATTTTTCATCCGTGCCATTTGTTTTTATTACAACCGATTGGTCAACCGAAACAAAGGACGCCTCCCTTTCGCTAATCTGTGCCTTTATTTGCAGCTCGTTTGGATTTGCAACAACAGCGAGTGAAACGCCCGACCGCGCCTCTTTACCGACAGAAATGGGTAACGCGGTGACAATCCCGCTGTAATCGGAATAAATTTTTACCTCTCGCATTCGACTATTTAGTGCCGTCATTACGAGGTCACCTTCATCCAGACGGTCACCCACCCTGACCTTTATTTCCTTTGGATAAACAGTGTAATCGTAGGTCACCGCTTCGGTATTCTTTGCCGTTACGATACCGGTTGTGACAACTGTGCGCTCGACCGATTTGGGATAAACCGAAACTGCTTTTACCTCAATTTTGGCGGAGCGAAAAAGCAAAAACGCCGATATTGAAAGAACACCAACTGCTAGTACCGATATTGCTATAATTTTTTCAATCTTTTTCATTTTAATACAACTCCGCGGTTTTTTATTTATTTTTGCTTGAATCCTTTTGTTTATGCTATACATTATTTCGAATTTAAGGTTAAAAATAGAAAAAACGCCTTGTTTTTTACAAGACGTTTTTTATCATTTAAAAATATGCTTATACTGTTGCGAGCTTGCCAGCGAAACAAAGTCATCGCCGCTGATAATAATATGGTCGAGCACTCGAACATCGATTATATTCAGCGCCTCGACAAGCGCTATGGTCGATTTTATATCGTCACCCGAAGGAATCGCCAATCCGTTTGGATGATTGTGCGCCAAAATGACGGCATTTGCGGACGTTTTCATTGCGGCTTCGATCACCTTTCGCGAATTGACCGCAGTAACATTTATTGTGCCGCTTGAAATAATTTCCCAGCTTCTGAGTCGGCAGCTTTGGTCAAGGCAAATCATCGAAAACAACTCGTCCTGACGAAACCGATATTTTGCAATAAGATAGTTTCCGACCGCCGAACAGCTGTTCATCGGGGCTTTTTCATCAACCTTGTCCTCTAAATATTTTCGCGATAATGCGGGAATCAAATTAAAAAGCGTTGCGGCATTTTCACCTATTCCGTTAACGCTCATCAACTCCTCGCGCGACGCTTCGAGAACGCCCGACAATGAGCCGAAACGATTAAGCAGTTCGTGAGCCAAATTATTGGTATCCTTGTACGGTATTCCGAAAAAAAGCAGAAGTTCGAGAACATTATGATCCTCGAAATTATCTAGCCCTTCGCGGTGATATCTTTCCTTTAACCGCCGTCTATGATCCTTGTGGTTATTCTCTGGATTCAATGAAATTCTCCTAAATTTAAAAGATATTTTATTATACTATAAAATATCTCTTTTGAAAAGCAAAAAATGTGTTATAATGGTAAAAACATCTCTTTTTTTTGGAGGAAACACCTTGAAGGAATATATCATTAAGGATAACGATAGCGGTCAGCGACTGGATAAATATCTGACAAAAACTTTTGCTAAGCTGCCAAAGTCACTGATGTATAAATACATTCGAATTAAACGCATTAAGGTTAACTCAAAACGTGCTGAAATTTCGACCATTCTTAAAAAAGGTGACGTTATTTCGTTATACATAAATGACGAATTTTTGGCCGAAACTGCGCCAAAATACGACTTTACCTCTGCGCCTGATTTGATTGACATCGTTTATGAAGATGAAAATATTATGCTTGTTAACAAGCCGCAGGGACTCATTGTACATCCCGACGATACAGAGTATCGCGATACGCTTATTATGCGAATACAGCATCATTTGTATAAATCGGGCGAGTTTCGTCCCGAGGATGAGGCATCCTTTAAGCCGGCGCTTGTCAACCGAATTGACCGAAATACCGGCGGTATTGTTATCGCGGCAAAAACTGCCGCTGCGTTGAGAATTCTCAACAAAATGCTGAAAATCAGAGAGATTGATAAATTCTATCTTTGCGTCGTTCACGGAAAAATGCCAAAAAAACAGGACGTTTTGGAAGGCTATTTGGAAAAGGACGAGGACAAAAACATAGCAAAGATTAAAAAGTCAAAGTCTGACAACAATCGCTCGATAAAAACGAAATATCGCGTTATTGCCGAAAAGGGTGACCTATCCCTTCTCGAAATCGAGCTACTTACGGGACGAACACATCAAATCCGCGCACATCTTTCATCAATCGGTCATCCCCTGCTCGGCGACGGAAAATACGGAAAAAATGCCGACGACCGCAAAAAAGGTTTCAAGCATCAGGCACTTTGGTCGTACCGCCTGAAATTCGCCTTTAATGAGGACGCAGAGGAGCTAAACTACCTCAACGGAAAAGAATTTTCGGTAAAAAAAGTTTGGTTTTCTGAAGAGATATTCGGGATTACACCGAAGGACATTGTGCATAAATAAGGTTGAATAAATCACGTATTATGATATAATAAATTTTGTCAAAGAAGAAAACGGGTGAAAATCCCGTACGAGCACGTCGCCGTGAGGCATAACACACGTTTTTTACCCTATCCGATGCCGCAAAATCGGAGAAAAGCCATTGAGCCGGATGGTTTGAGAAGGCGGATAAAAAATATGCCAAGTCGAAATATTTCTTTGGCAAATAAATCTCGTTAAATTAAATGGTTGCGAGTGCCGACCGATACGAGAGAAAAATATAAAATTTAATAAAGGAGTTACAAAAACATGAATTTTAAACGAATTAAAAAATCGTTATTGTTATGTCTTTGTATAGTGATAATTGCGGCAATGTCACTGTTTACAACTGGTTGTAGCGATAACAAGGATAGCAGTGTCGACCATTCCAAACACGATCATACGTCGGTGAGTGAGAACATTTCATCAACAGTTTCGGAGACGGTTACACAGCTCGGCGAGGGTGAAAAGAGCTTTGCCGTATCTGTGGTTGACACAAACGGAACCGAAACAAAATATGAAATCCGCACCGACAAGGAATACGTCGGCGAGGCATTGACGGAAATCGGCTTTATTGACGGCGAGGACGGGCCCTACGGAATGTATATTAAAACGGTTGACTGCCTCACTGTCGATTACGACAAGGACGGAAAATACTGGGCATTTTACATAAACGGCGAATACGCTATGCAGGGCGTCGATAAAACACCGATTGACGAGACCACTGTTTACACCTTTAAGGTAGAGTAAAATGAAGCTTAAAATAAAGGAAATTGCCATTTTCGCTGTGCTTGGCGCGGTTATGTTTGTGTCAAAGCTGATCATGGAAATTTTTCCGAACATACATCTGGTCGGTATGCTGATAGTCGCGATAACGGTCGTTTTTCGCGCAAAGGCACTATACCCGATATATGTTTTTGTCTTTTTAAATGGACTATTTTCGGGATTTCCATTTTGGTGGATCCCCTATCTCTATATATGGACAGTTTTATGGGGATTTGCAATGTTAATTCCGAAAAATATGCCAAAAAGAGCGCTACCCATTATTTATATGTCGGTTGCTGCGTTGCACGGATTTTTATTCGGCATATTATATGCGCCAACCCAAGCAATATTTTTCGGGCTAAATTTTAAATCAACCATCACGTGGATAGTCGCAGGATTCCCCTTTGACTTAATTCACGGAATCAACAATTTTATTTGCGGTGTGTTGATTTGTCCCATTATCGCGGTTTTAAGGCGGG
>JAFOCH010000049.1 GCA_017381395.1 Clostridia bacterium | reverse complement strand
TCAGAAGACTTAACCAGCTTCGCAAAATGGAAGAAGACGGCACATTCGAACTTCTTCCCAAGAAGGAAGTTATCAAGCTCAAGCTCGAAATCGAAAAGCTTGAAAAGTTCCTTGGCGGTATCCAGGATATGAAGGAGCTTCCTGGCGCACTCTTTATCGTTGACCCGAGAAAAGAAAGAATCGCTGTTGCTGAAGCAAAGAAGCTTGGTATTCCGATCGTTGCTATCGTTGATACCAACTGTGATCCTGACGAAATCGACTACGTAATCCCCGGTAACGATGACGCTATCCGTGCAGTTAAGCTTATCGCTTCTGCTATGGCATCAGCTGTTATCGAAGGTCGCCAGGGCGAACAGGGCTCTGCTGCTATCGAAGAAACTGAAGAAGCAACGGAAGCAACTGACGCTGAATAATTAATTTTTAAAAACTACAGTGCTCGCCCGGAGCGGGCGAGCACTGATTTCTTTTTTTACAACATTATAAATATTGGAGGAATATAAAATGGCATTTACAGCTAAAGACGTACAGGCGCTCCGTGAAAAAACCGGATGTGGAATGATGGATTGTAAAAAGGCTCTCACCGAATGCGATGGCGATATGGAAAAGGCTGTTGACTTCCTTAGAGAAAAGGGACTCGCTCAGCAGGCAAAGAAATCAACTCGTATTGCAGCAGAAGGTGCTGTTCTCGTTTACGAAGCTGACGGCGTAGCCGCAGCTGTTGAAATCAACGCAGAAACCGACTTCGTAGCAGGTGGCGATCTCTTTAAGGATCTCACAAAGAAGGTTGCTCAGGTTGTTGCTGAGCAGAATCCTGCTGACGTTGAAGCTCTCGGAAACTGCACCCTCGATGGCAAAACTGTTAACGAAGCTGTTCAGGATCTCTTCCTCGCAGTTCGCGAAAATATTAAGATTAGACGTTTTGAGCGTTACGAAGGTTTTGTTGGCTCATACGTTCACGGCGGCGGTAAAATCGGCGTTCTCGTTAACTTCGAGACCACTCCCGAAATCGCAGCTACCGAAGAGTTCAAGACTCTCGCAAAGGACGTAGCTATGCAGATTGCTGCAGTTAACCCCACATACCTCGATCGTGACTCGGTTCCTGTTGAAGCTATTGAGCATGAAAAGAGCATCATGATTTCTCAGATGAAGGAAGATCCGAAAATGGCTAACAAGCCCGAGCAGGTTCTTGCTAAAATCGTTGAAGGTAAGCTCGGCAAGTTCTTCTCAGAAGTTTGCCTTATCGAGCAGGAATTCGTTAAGAATGGCGATTTCAAGGTTGGTGCATATATCGAAGCTGAGGCTAAGAAGCTCGGCGGCGAAATCAAGCTTGTTAAGTTTGCTCGTCTCGAAAAGGGCGAAGGTCTCGAAAAGAGAACCGACAATTTCGCTGACGAAGTTGCAAGCATGGTAAAATAATTTACACATTTTCACCCGACTCAAAAAAGTCGGGTGATTTTTTTATAATTTTAATTTATTTGCTTTACAATATTAGATAAATATAGTAGAATATAAATATATATTATAGGGGTGGTATTATGCAACTGAAATATAAGAGAGTTCTTATTAAAGTTAGTGGCGAAGCCATGGCTGGAGAACAACATTTTGGCCTCGATTTCGACACTGTACTTAAAATTTGTGAAAGCATAAAGGAATGTGTTTCGCTTGGCGCCGAGGTTGCCATCGTAGTTGGTGGCGGTAACTTCTGGCGAGGCAGAACAAGTGGTAAAATGGACAGAACACGTGCTGACCATATGGGAATGCTCGCAACTGTGATCAATGCACTTGCTCTTGGCGATGCACTCGAACAGCTTGGCGTAAACGTACGAGTTCAGACTGCGATTTCAATGCAGCAGGTGGCCGAACCGTACATCCGTAATAAAGCAGTCCGTCATTTAGAAAAGGGACGAGTAGTAGTGTTTGGCTGTGGAACGGGCAATCCCTTCTTCTCAACCGATACAGCAGCTTCATTACGTGCAGCCGAAATTGATGCCGACATTATCTTTAAGGCAACCAACGTTGACGGCGTTTATGACAGCGACCCGAAGACAAATCCTGATTGCAAAAAGTATGACGAGCTCAAATACATTGACGTTCTCAGTCAAGGGCTTCACGTTATGGATAGCACAGCAGCCTCTCTCTGTATGGATAATAATATCCCCATTCTCGTATTCAATCTTAACGATCCGAAAAATATTGTTCGTGCAATTTGCGGCGAAACAATTGGTACAATAGTTAAATAAAAGGAGAATAGCTATGAACGAACTTTTTAAAACAGCAGAAGAAAAAATGAATAAATCAGTAGCTGCACTCGAAAAAGAGTATGGTTCAATCCGCGCAGGACGTGCAAACCCTGCAATCCTCGATAGAGTTACTGTCGATTATTACGGCACACCTACACCCGTTATTCAGATGGCAGCAGTTTCTGTACCCGAGGCAAGAATGCTTCAAATTCAGCCCTGGGACGTTTCTACATTAAAGGATATTGAAAAGGCAATTTTAGCTTCTGATATCGGCATCACTCCTGCAAATGACGGAAAGATTATCAGAATTAACTTCCCGCCGCTTACTGAGGAACGTCGTAAGGATCTTTGCAAAGAAATCAGCAAAATGGCTGAGGAATCAAAGGTTGCTATTCGTTCAATTCGTCGCGACGTTAACGACAAGTTAAAGGCAATGAAGAAGAATAGCGAAATCACCGAAGATGACGTTAAGAAGGGTGAAACCGACGTTCAGAAGCTCACTGATAAATTCGTTAAGAAGATCGATGAGGTTGCCGAAGCAAAAGAAAAGGAAATTATGTCTCTGTAATTTCTGATAAGATTTAATTTAAAGGGACTGTGGTATTTCGCAGTCCCTTTTTATGAAATGGCGGTGTGTTTCATTGTTTTTTAAAAAGAAAAAAAGTTTGCCTGATATCCTCCCGACTCATATCGGTATAATAATGGACGGCAACGGCAGATGGGCGAAAAAAGAGGCCTTCCGCGTACAGCCGGTCATTCATCAGGGGCCAAAACGTTTCAAAAAATTGCAAGATACTGTAATAAGATTGGTATAAAATATCTCACGGTATATGCATTTAGCACCGAAAATTGGAAAAGACCAAAGGACGAAGTCGATGCAATTATGAAATTATTGCACGATTATTTGGTCGATTCGGTCAATTTTAAGGACGAGAATATAAAGGTAAAGTTCCTGGGTAACATGACAATGCTTGATGATGAACTCAACCGCTTGATAAAAAAGGTAGAAGACGATTCAAAGGATGCAACGGGACTGAATCTTAACATAGCGCTGAATTACGGAGGTCGCGACGAAATCGTCAAAACAGTGCGAAAAATGGCCGAGCGCGGTGATAATTTAGTCGAGCTTACCGATTCGATGCTTTCGGATAATCTTTATACAGCAGGGATGCCCGACACTGATCTTATCATCAGACCCAGTGGTGAATATCGACTGTCGAATTTTCTTATTTGGCAATCTGCTTATGCTGAATATTGGTTTACCGACCGCTTGTGGCCCGATTTTAGCGAAAAAGATATAGATGAAGCGATTTCCGCCTTTGCACTTAGAGATAGACGATACGGCGGAACAAAATAAAGGGAGTTGAAGAATATGAAAACACGCATAATTTCAGGAGCAGTTGGCGTAATTTTACTTATAATTACTCTTATTTTTCGAGCAACCATTATGCTCGATATAGTGATTGGCTTGGTCGCCTTAATTGCAACATATGAAATTCTCAATACAACAAAAATGAGCAGTCAAATTCCTTTTATGATTGCTTCAATGATATTTACTGTTTTGTCGGTATTTTCGGTTAGAAGCGGATTTGGTTTAACCTTTAACGTATTGGCAATTATTTATTCAATTCTGTTTTGCTGCTACGTGCTTTATACATTTGAAAAGGTCAGAATGACCGTTCTGTTTACTGCATATACTATAATTATGTTTGTTTCGTTCGCGTTCAGTAGCTTGATTGCGATTATTGACCATCCTCACGGAATGTTCTATTTCATCCTGATCGCATTCTGTGCATGGGGTTCGGATACAGGTGCATACTTTGTCGGTTGTGCTATCGGAAAGCACAAGTTAGCCCCCGTTTTAAGCCCCAAAAAAACTATCGAAGGATTAGTAGGCGGTATTGTATCAAACCTCGTATTATCAATTCTTTTTGCCCTTATTTACAGTCTTTCAGTTGAAGGCGTAGAGAGTGTATCATACTTGCTTGTAATCCTTGTAGCCGTACTTGGATCACTTGTGAGCGTGGTAGGTGACCTTTTTGCCTCAGCGATTAAGAGATATTATAAGATAAAGGACTATGGAAATATTATGCCCGGTCATGGCGGAGTGCTTGACCGCTTTGACAGTATGCTGATGGTAACCGCGTATATGGTTATGATTATGCAGTTGTTTACATTGGTAAGATAAAATTATGATAAAATCAATTACTTTACTTGGCTCAAACGGTTCAATCGGTACGCAAACTCTTGATATAGCCAGAAAATTTAATTTCAAGGTAAACGTTATTACCGCGAATCAGAATATCGATTTGCTCGAAAAGCAGACACGTGAATTTATGCCCGAGCTTGTTTGCGTATATGATGAAAAGTACGCTAATGAATTTAAGCTACGCGTATCTGATATGTCTGTAAAGGTTGTTTCGGGCATTGATGGTTTGTGCGAAGCAGCCGCTTTTGAAAAGTCGGATATAGTTGTAAATTCTGTTGTCGGAATGGTCGGTTTAAAGCCGACGTTAGAGGCAATAAAAGCAGGCAAGGACATAGCTCTCGCTAATAAGGAAACACTTGTTACCGGTGGTGAGCTTGTTATGCCTGCCGTTAAGGAAAAGGAAGTAAATCTTTTTCCCGTAGATAGCGAGCATTCGGCAATTTTTCAGTGCCTTGCCGCTGCACCTCCGTCAAGAAAAATTCACAAGATTATTTTAACTGCATCGGGCGGTCCGTTTTTTGGATATACTAAGGATATGCTGACAAAGGTTACAGTCGCCGATGCACTCAAGCATCCTAATTGGAGTATGGGAAAAAAGATTACAATTGATAGCGCAACAATGATGAACAAGGGGCTCGAAGTAATCGAAGCCGCGCATTTGTTCAATGTTTCTGCTGATATGATCGATGTAATTGTTCAGAGAGAGAGTTTGTTACATTCGGCAGTTGAGTTTGATGACGGTGCTATAATTGCTCAAATCGGTACTGCCGATATGCACGTACCTATTCAGTACGCCCTCACGTATCCCGAAAGGTACGAAACGCAGGGTGAACGACTCAGTCTCGCAAGAGCGGCTAAAATTACCTTTTACGAGCCGGATTATGATACGTTTGTCTGTTTATCCACCTGTATTGATGCGATTAAGCAGGGCGGATTAAAGCCGGTTGCTGCAAATGGTGCTAACGAGGCCGCTGTTGCGCTGTTTTTAGAAGGTAAAATCAGCTTTTTGCAAATTGGTGAGCTTGTTAAGGCTGCTACCGATGCTCAAAATGTTGGTAAAATCACCTCTGTTTATGATATTGATTGTGCTGATAAGGCGGCACGCGAATTTGTTTATTCAAATATTTAGAGAAGGAATAGTTTATGGCTGAAATTTGGAATTATATATGGCCCATTCTTATTGCGATTTTTATGTTCGTAATAGTTATAATTATTCACGAATTCGGCCATTTCATTTCTGCGAAACTGCTTGGTGTTAAGGTTAATGAATTTTCATTAGGATTTGGCCCTAAGCTGTTTTCCAAGCAGGGCAAGGAAACACTTTATTCTGTTCGTTTAATTCCTTTTGGTGGATATTGCGCTATGGAAGGGGAGGACAGCGAAAGCTCTGACCCAAGGGCATTCGGCAGTAAAAAGCCGTGGAAACGACTTATCATTGTTGCGGCAGGTGCAGTTTTTAATATAATTCTGGGCTTTATTCTGGCTATTATAATGACCATTCCACAGCAAGCATTTGCGACGACAAAGATTGCTGTTTTTGACGAAAATGCTGTTAGTAATCATCATAATCTTTCGGTTGATGACGAAATTATTATGGCTAATGGCCGCCGTATTTTTTGTTACAGTGATTTGAGCTATATGTTTGCATCGGATAGAGATGGCAAACTCGATTTTACTGTAAAGCGCGGTGGAGAAACCATCGAGCTTAACGACGTAGAGTTTAAAATGGAAACGCTTGAGGATGGAAATAAGTATATTTTCCCTGATTTTAAAGTATATCCTGAGAAAAAGACATTTTTAAGCACATTATCCTATTCGGCAAAGACGACGGTTTCCTACGCTCGAATTGTTTATATGTCGCTTTACGATATGATAACGGGCAAATATCAGCTTAATCAGCTGTCAGGACCTGTTGGAATAACCGCCACGGTTAGCGAAGCCGCAAGACAGTCTCTTTGGAACGTTGTATATCTAGCGTGTATTATTACAATCAATCTAGGCATTATGAATCTGTTGCCGCTTCCCGCGTTGGATGGGGGAAGAATACTGTTTCTATTCGTCGAAATGATTAGGAAAAAGCCGATTCCGCCTAAATATGAGGGACTGATTCACGGAATAGGTTTTGCGTTACTGTTTGCGCTAATAATTTTTATTACGTTTAATGATATTATAAATTTAATTTGGTAGTGAGAATATGATTTCACGCAGAAAAACTAAAAATTTCTCGATAGGAAATATAAAAATCGGCTCAGAAAATCCTATTACCGTTCAGTCGATGATTTCCGTACCCTCAACTGATGTTCCGTCATCGGTTAACCAGGCCATTGCATTAAAGGATGCTGGATGCGACATTGTGCGTATAGCAGTACCTGATATGAATGCCGTTAAGCTAGTAAATTCAATCAAGTCTGCTGTTGATATTCCGCTTGTCGCTGACATTCATTTTGATTATAAGCTTGCGCTCGAATGTATTTCGGCAGGTATTGATAAAATTCGCATTAATCCCGGTAACATTGGTGATGATGAAAAGGTTAGGTTGGTTGCTAATGCTTGCGCGGCAAAGAATATTCCGATTAGAATTGGAGTTAACTCAGGTTCACTTGAAAAGAATATCTTAAATAAGTATGGATCTCCTTGCGCTGATGCGATTGTTGAAAGTGCGCTTTATCACGCGTCATTACTTGAAAAGTATGATTTTAATAATATCGTTCTGTCGTTAAAATCGTCAGATCCGGTTATTGCTTATGATACATATTCGCTTATCGCGTCTAAATGCGATTATCCGCTTCATTTGGGCGTGACCGAAGCAGGAACTAGATATAACGGAATAATCAAATCGTCTGCTGTACTTGGCGGATTGTTGCTAAACGGAATTGGAGATACTATTCGTATTTCGCTGACCGACGACCCTGTCGAAGAGGTAAAAGCGGGAATTGCACTGTTAAAATCGCTTGGGCTAAAAAAATCGGGGCCGACCATTGTTTCGTGCCCAACCTGTGGCAGAACCAGAATAGATTTGATTAAGATTGCAAACGAGGTTGAAAATCGACTTCAAAATTGTGATAAGGACATTCGCGTTGCAGTAATGGGCTGCGTTGTAAACGGCCCGGGCGAAGCCAGAGAAGCCGACATTGGTATTGCCGGTGGAGAGGGTTGCGGAGTGCTTATTAAAAAAGGCGAAATTATAAAAAAGGTTGATGAGGATAAACTTGTCGACGCTTTGATTGACGAAATTGAAAGGATGTAAACAAGGTGAACATGGTACCGTTTTATGAGCTCTTTGCTCGACAGTTAAACGGATATTCGGATAAATTAAATGATAAGCTTTATATAACATCGCTCGATGTTGATAAGGCCAAACGTGTTATGTCCATCGGTTTGTTTGTCAAGGATAGTCAGGTTTTAGACGAGATTTCGTACATAAAGAATGCTATTAAGCGATCGTTCAATTTATCCTCGCTTGTTTTTAAGTATAAGTTTGATGGGTCCTGCTACGATTCAAAGGCGGTTGGATATTTATTCAATCAATCTGCTGATTCATATATCGGTGGCTTTATTTATGATGCCGATATTTTGGCAAAGGAGCACGATATTGATATCGGGTTAAAGCATGGCGGTTATCAGTTTTTGATCGATATGAATTATGATGTCAAATTCGCCGATGCGATTTTGGATGCGTTTGATAAAGAGGTTAATATCACATTTTCGGGAATGAAAGAAACCGAATTTGTCGACATTCCCAAACCTGAGCCGGTATTTGTATATGAGCCGAAAATTACAAACGAGCCGGTTGAAAAGAAGGAAATTGTTACTCTTAACGAGGACAAGTTTCCTATTAAATTGACCTCTGCAGAGCATATTTGGGGATATAAAGTAAATGGATTGCCGATAAATCTGTCTGATTTAGAAGCAGATGGAAGCAAACATATTGTATGGGGCGAAATATTTTTTATTGATAAAGCGCTTACAAAAAAAGGCGATAAATATCGTGTCAGCATTTTTCTTACCGATGGCACAAATTCGCACCAGATAAAAATGGCTATTAAGCTTGAGGACGAAGAAAAAATTGCCAAGCTCAAAAATGGCGTATCAATACTTGTAAAAGGTGAGCTTAAATACGACGATTGGGAAAAGGATAATATCATCCGTCCCGACGGCATCGACATTGTCAAACGAATTAAAGTCACCGACACAGCTGACGAAAAGCGCGTTGAGCTTCATCTTCATACCAATATGTCGCAGATGGATGCAATTACATCTGCATCTGATTTGATAAAGAGAGCTGCCGAATGGGGACACAAGGCGATTGCAATTACTGACCACGGCGTTGTTCAGGCCTTTCCCGAGGTTATGAATACGGTCGAGGGACTGAAAAAATCGGGTAAAAATATCAAGCCGATTTATGGTTGCGAGGCGTATTTTGTTAACGATACTGTTCCTGCTGTTTATGGTGAAAGCAGTGAGCCGTTTGACGGCGAATTTATTGTTTTCGATATTGAAACGACAGGTCTCAGCAGCGCAAATGACCGAATTACCGAAATTGGTGCATTACTTATTAGCGGCGGTGAGGTAAAGGATACATTCAGCTCCTTTGTCAATCCGCATATGGAGATCAGTGAAAAAATTATTAAGCTCACTGGAATCACTAACGAAATGGTTGCCGATGCGCCCGATGACGTTGACGTTGTTAAGAAGTTTCTTGAATTTGCCGATGGACGTATGCTTGTTGCTCACAATGCTAACTTTGACGTTTCATTTATTCGCGCGGTTGCCGAAAGAAATGGGCTGCCTTTTAGTAATCCTTACTGCGACACCGTGCCTATTTCCAGATCTACCTTGCGCGAGCTCAAAAAGCATACGCTCGATTCAATTGCTGACGCGTTAAAGCTCGGTGGATTTAATCACCATCGTGCAGTTGACGATGCCGAGGTGTTGGCAAAAATTTTTGTGCGTTTGCTTGACATGGTACACGCTAATACCGGATGCCATAATATTGGCGAGCTTAATTCAATGCTAGCTGGTGGTGACCCTCGCAGAATCAAGTATCACCATATGATCATTTTGGCACGAAACAGCGTTGGACTCAAAAATTTATATAAGCTTGTGTCAAAGGCGCATCTTGAATATTTTAGCAGACGTCCTAGAATACCTAAAAGCGAACTAATGAAGCACCGCGACGGACTTATCATCGGTAGCGCTTGTGAACAGGGTGAGCTTTATCAGGCGATTTTGCAGGGTAGAGAATGGGGCGATTTGCTTGATATAGCGTCGTTCTATGACTATCTTGAAATTCAGCCGAATGGAAACAATGAGTTTATGATTCGTGAACGAATTGTTCAGAATGAAAACAAACTTATTGATATTAACCAAACGATTATTAAAATTGCCGACCGCCTTGGGAAGCCTGTTGTTGCAACAGGCGACGTTCATTTTTTGAACAAGACGGATGCGGCTTATCGCGCAATTTTGCAGACCGGTGCAGGATACAAGGATGTTGACAATCAGGCACCGCTTTATTTCAAAACAACCGACGAGATGCTTAATGATTTTGCCTATTTAGGCAAGCAAAAGGCATACGAGGTCGTTGTAAAAAACACTAATTTGATAGCCGACTTAGTTGAGGAAATTCGTCCCGTTCCGGAAGGAAACTTCCCGCCGAGTATTCCCGGCTCAGATGAAATTATTCAAGAGGTAACCTATAAAAAAGCACGTGAAATATACGGCGATCCGCTTCCTCCGTTGATTCAAAAGCGCCTTGATAAAGAACTTGGCTCGATTATTAAAAACGGATTTTCAATCATGTACGTTACCGCACAGAAACTTGTTGCCGATTCGGTAGAACATGGCTACTTGGTAGGCTCGCGTGGTTCTGTGGGCTCGTCATTTGTTGCTACAATGGCAGGAATTTCGGAGGTTAATCCGCTTGAACCGCATTACGTTTGCCCGAATTGTAAGTACTTTGATCCAATTACTGACGGTAGCTACGGCTCGGGATTTGACTTGCCGCCAAAGAATTGCCCCGAGTGTGGCACACCCCTTAATCGCGATGGTCACGATATACCGTTCGAAACCTTCCTTGGCTTTGACGGAGATAAAACGCCTGATATTGACCTTAACTTTTCGGGAGAATATCAATCGAATGCGCATAAATTTACCGAATTTCTTTTCGGTAGTGAAAACGTGTTTAAGGCGGGTACTATCGCCACGGTTGCCGAAAAAACTGCCTATGGTTATGTACGAAAATACTGCGATGAACGTTCTCAAATGAAGAACAAAGCGGAAATCGAGCATCTTAAAAATGGTTGTACCGGTATCAAACGAACTACCGGTCAGCATCCGGGAGGAATGGTTGTCGTTCCTCGTGAATTTGATATTTATGATTTTTGTCCTATTCAGCACCCAGCTGATGACGCAAACTCGGATACAAAGACGACTCACTTCGACTTCCATTCAATCCACGATACAATCCTAAAACTCGATATACTCGGACACGATGTACCCACAATTTATAAGTATCTCGAGGATTATACGGGAATACCCGTAATGGATGTGTCAATGAGTGACCCCGAGGTTATGAGCTTGTTTACCTCTACGGAAGCGCTCGGAATAACAAAGGCTGATCTTGCGCTCACTGATGACGAGGACGAAATAAAGGCACAAACCGGCTCATTGTCACTGCCCGAGGTAGGAACAAACTTTGTTCGCGGAATGCTACTCGAAACACAGCCAAAGACATTTTCTGATCTGTTACAAATATCGGGACTTTCTCATGGTACCGACGTTTGGCTCGGCAATGCACAGGATTTGATTAAGGATGGAACCTGCACAATTTCCGAGGTTATTGGAACTCGTGACTCCATTATGACCTATCTAATGCACAAAGGGTTACCGCCCAAAATGGCGTTTAAGATAATGGAAATCACACGAAAGGGAAAGGCCAAAAAGTTGCTTACCGACGAGCATACTACCGCAATGAGGGAGCATGGAGTACCGGAATGGTATATTGATTCCTGCTTTAAGATAAAGTATATGTTCCCGAAGGCTCACGCCGCAGCATATATGATTTCGACTCTTCGACTTGGCTGGTATAAGGTGCATCAGCCCGTTGCATACTATGCCGCGTACTTTAGTGCTCGCGGAGAGGAAATGAATGCGAGATTGCTTACTTCACGAAAGACGGTAAAGGACGCGATGCTTGCAATTAAGGCAAAGGGTAAGGAAGCTTCGGCTAAAGAAAATGCCCAGTTCTCGACCTTGATGATTGTAAACGAGCTTATGGCGAGAGGAATAGAATTCTTACCGATTGATTTCTATAAATCCGATGCTACTAAATATCTCGTCGAGGATGGAAAGATTCGTTTGCCGTTTGCTTCAATCGACGGAATCGGCGAAAACGCCGCTGTTTTAATCGCAAACGCGGCTAAAAGAGGCGGATATTTGTCAAAAGAAGATTTGCAAATTGACGGCGGAATACCAAAGGGAATTTTAGAAACTCTCACCGAGCTTCACGTTCTCGACTTTTTACCCGATTCATTACAAATGTCATTATTCTAATAAAAAAACAGCCCGTATGGGCTGTTTTTTTTATACTATTTTTACCTTATATTTTTCAAACCAATAATCAAACTGAATTAGCCAGGCCAAAAGCTGAGGCGTTGACATCAACTGACCGAACCAGGTGATGTTTTCACCGCTTAATAGTGACTCTAACGCAGTTTTGTTCATAATCTCGCTAAGGATGCCTTTATTTGATTTAATTCGATTTTGGAGAATATTTGAGACTGATTCGTGGTATTTTGGATTGTGTGTTTTTGGATATGGGCTCTTTTTCCGCCACAGAATTTTATCTGGCAAGTAGTCTTTCATTGCGTTTCTAAGGAGTGCCTTTTCGGTATTGTTTTCGAATTTAATTTGCCACGGAACGTTAAAAACATATTCAAGTATCCTATGATCGCCAAATGGAACTCGAACTTCAAGGCCGCTTGCCATACTCATTCTGTCTTTTCTTTCGAGCAGGGAGGTCATAAAGTAATTTACCGATAAATACGTGGCAATTCGTGAGCATCGCATATCGTCTGGCTCGTCGTCAATAACGGGACATTCGTTTATGCTATTCTTGTAAATTGACGAGATGTATTCGTAGCCATCCTTCGAGTTGACAACCGAGTCATCAAACAGTCGAATTCTAGTATAGGGATCGTGAATCCAGGGGAAAAAGTCCTTGTAAAGCATTTCGGGACGATAAAACCACGGATAACCACCAAAAATTTCGTCCGAGCATTCACCCGAAATCGCAACAGTATGATCTTTCTTTACCTGATTGCAAAAGTAAAGCAGTGACGAATCAATGTCGGCTTGACCTGGAAAATCTCGATGTTCGGTCGCATCAAACAATGCGTTTACGACAGACTGAGTCGGAGCGGTCAATATGGTATGATTAGTACCTAAATAATCGGCTAAATATACTGCGTACTCGTCATCGCCTTGTGGTTGAAAAAGTGTTGACTTGAAACTCGTTTTATTCCCCTCATATTCGAATGAGTATGATGACAATGTTTTGTTTTCTTTCTTATATTCCTCTGCGGTTACTGCTGAAATGACCGACGAATCAAGTCCACCCGAAAGGAACACGCAAAGAGGGACGTCGCTGACGAGTTGTCTTTTTATTGCGTCGGTGAGTAAATATCTCGTATGCTCGGCAGCTTCATCGGAGGTTACATTTAGTACGTCCGATTTCAGTTCCCAATATTTATTTAATTTCAGTCCCGATTTATCAAATTTACCGCAATAACCGGGTTTAATCTCGCTAATATCTTTAAAAATCCCGCTTCCGTTAATTTTTACAGGTGAAAGATATAGTAGCTGCCATAATCCTTTTATATCGATTTCGGGCTCTATTTCGGGGTGTTCGAGTATTGCTTTGATTTCTGATGCGAAAATTAGTGTGCCATTTTTTACTGTGTAGAAAAATGGCTTAATCCCGAATCGATCGCGTGCTATAAATAATTCTTTTTCATAAGTATCGTACACCGCAAAGGCGAAAATTCCGTTTAGCATTTTGGGACAATTTCCTTTATAGAGAATGTATGACCATAGTACAACCTCGGTGTCGCAATTGGTTTTCATTTCAACCTTAAAATCATTATAAATTCGCTGTTTTAATTCAGGGGTATTGTAAATTTCACCATTATAAACGATTACATATTTTTTGCCCTTGTATTCAGCTGACATGGGTTGTTTTCCGTTTTCAATGTCCATTACCGATAACCTATTGTGATGAAGTGAAACGTATCTATCAACGTATTTTTCAGTTGAATCAGGGCCGCGGTGCTTCATTTTTTGTCCCATTTTATCTATGATATTGCTGTCAATGTCAGTCTCTCTTTCAAAATTAGCAAATCCACATATTGAACACATAAAAATAACCTCCCGACATAACTTTATAGTTTAGTATATGTCGAGAGGTTTATTATTGTGTTTTGTTAAACGAGCTTTTTAAGGTTTTCGTTAATTTCAATTAAGAATTCCTTAGTGTTAACCTTTTTCTTGTCTTTGAGGGTTGACATTGAGTAAAGGTCGCCTGTCATTACACCACTTTCAATTGTGTCGATGGTTGCCTTTTCGAGCATATCGGCAAAGTGTGAAAGTTCGGGTGTGCCGTCAAGTTCGCCGCGTTTTCTCAATGCACCTGTCCAAGCAAAGATTGTTGCAACCGAGTTGGTTGATGTTTCTTCGCCCTTGAGATGCTTGTAGTAATGACGCTGAACCGTGCCGTGAGCAGCTTCGTATTCGTAAACGCCGTCGGGCGAAACGAGAACGCTTGTCATCATGGCGAGTGAGCCGTAAGCAGTGGCTACCATATCCGACATAACGTCACCGTCATAGTTCTTGCACGCCCAGATGTAACCGCCGTTTGAGCGAATTACACGAGCAACGGCATCGTCAATGAGGGTGTAGAAGTATTCGATGTTAGCGGCATCGAATTTTTCTTTATATTCAGCTTCAAAAATCTCGTTAAAGATGTCCTTGAATCTGTGATCATACTTCTTTGAAATGGTGTCCTTTGTAGCAAACCAGAGATCCTGCTTTGTATCAAGTGCGTAATTGAAACAGCATCTTGCAAAGCTCGAAATAGACTTGTCAATATTATGAAGTCCTTGAATTATACCGTCCGAACCCTTGAATTCGTGGATGAGCTGTCTGGTTTCGTTGCCGTCCTTGTCGGTGCAAACGAGCTCACATTTTGTTCCGTCAGAAACCTGAATTTCAGAATTTTTATAAACGTCACCGTATGCGTGACGAGCAATGGTAATCGGGCTTGTCCATGTGGGGATGTAGGGAACAATGCCCTTAACCAGAATGGGAGCTCTGAAAACGGTGCCGTCGAGAATTGCGCGGATGGTACCGTTAGGCGATTTCCACATTTCCTTTAAGTTGTATTCGGGCATTCTTGCGGCGTTAGGAGTGATTGTTGCGCATTTTACTGCAACGCCGTATTTTTTGGTTGCCTCGGCTGAATCGAATGTAACCTTATCATCGGTTTCGTTTCTGTGAACGAGACCGAGATCGTAATATTCGGTTTTGAGGTCAACGTAGGGGAGAATAAGAATATCCTTTATCCATTGCCAGATAATTCTGGTCATTTCGTCGCCGTCCATTTCGACGAGCGGTGTTTTCATCTGAATTTTATCTGCCATTTTAATTCACCTTCTTAGTTTAATTTCTCTTTTGTGTAATTGAGAAGTCCTCCAGAAAGGATAATATCCTTAGCGCGACCGCTGAGCTCGCAATCAACCTCGATGCTAGCTCCGTTTGTCTTATTCTTAATTACCATTTGAGCATCATTCTTAACACAGTCGATTACATTTTCGATAATTAAATCGTCGCCTTCGTTAATGAGGTTGTAATCGGCTTCATTTTTAAATGTGAGGGGCAAAATACCTGCGTTGATAAGGTTTGAGCGGTGAATACGAGCAAATGATTTAACAACAACGGCTTTTACTCCGAGGTGTAAAGGAGCAAGTGCTGCGTGTTCACGTGATGAACCCTGACCATAGTTTGAACCGCCGATAATAATGCTCTTTCCGAGTGATTCAGCTCTTTCAGGGAAGTTTTCGTCACAAACGGTGAAGCAATACTTTGAAATTGCGGGAATGTTTGAACGAAGAGGAAGAATCTTTGCTCCTGCGGGCATGATGTGGTCGGTGGTAATGTTGTCGCCAACCTTGAGTGAGCATTTGCAATCGATTACGCTATCGAGAGGAGTGGTAACAGGGAAGGGTTTAATGTTCGGTCCTCTCAGTACATCGACGTCGTTCATATTTGCCTCGTCAGAGGGCAATGCAACCATATTGTCATTGATGTCAAACTGCTCGGGAAGTGTAAATTCGGGCATATCGCCAATCTTTCTCGGGTCGGTGAGGTAGCCATTGATTGCCGAAATGGCGGCTACTTCGGGAGATACGAGATAAATTTGACCGTCCTTTGTACCCGAACGTCCTTCAAAGTTACGGTTGAAGGTACGGAGCGAAACACCCTTTGAATTGGGTGACTGGCCCATACCGATACAGGGACCACAAGCACTTTCGAGAATACGTGCACCTGCATCAATTATGTCGGATAGACAGCCATTATCAGCGATCATGTTGAGTACCTGCTTTGAGCCGGGGGCTATTGCAAGTGAAACGTCGGGATGAACTGTGTTGCCTTTTAAGATATGAGCGACCTTCATCATGTCGAGCAGTGATGAGTTTGTGCATGAGCCGATACATACCTGGTCAATCTTCATTCCTTCAATTTCGCTGACTGCCTTAACATTGTCAGGTGAATGAGGACAAGCGATCATCGGTTCAAGCTCGGAAAGATTGATTTCGATAATTTCGTCATATTCAGCGTCAGCGTCGGCCTTTTGTTCTGACCATACATCTTCGCGTCCCTGCGCCTTGAGGAATGAACGTGTAATTTCGTCCGAGGGGAAGATTGAAGTTGTTGCGCCAAGCTCGGCACCCATATTGGTAATGGTAGCTCTTTCGGGAACGGAAAGTGTAGCAACGCCGTCACCGGTGTATTCAATAATCTTTCCAACGCCGCCCTTTACGGTCATGATTTGAAGAACCTTAAGGATAACGTCCTTTGCCGCTACCCAGGGCTGTAATTTACCGCTGAGCTTTACGTTAACAATTTTAGGATATGTAATATAATATGCGCCGCCACCCATTGCAACTGCAACGTCAAGTCCACCTGCACCAATAGCAATCATACCAAGTCCGCCACCTGTAGGAGTATGACTATCCGAGCCGATGAGCGTCTTTCCCGGAATGCCGAAACGTTCCAAATGAACCTGGTGACAAATTCCGTTACCGGGACGGCTGAAATATACGCCGTGCTTCTTTGCTACCGAGCCGATGAAACGGTGGTCGTCAGCATTTTCGAATCCGGATTGGAGAGTATTGTGATCGATGTATGCAACCGATCTGTCAGTTTTTACGCGAGGAATGCCCATTGCCTCGAATTCGAGGTATGCCATGGTTCCTGTTGCGTCCTGGGTCAGAGTTTGGTCAATGCATAAACAGATCTCTTCGCCCTTCTTAAATTCACCGTCAACCACGTGTGCTTTTAAAATTTTTTCTGCTAATGTAAGTCCCATAAAATCACCCTTTTACACAAGAAAAAAGAGGTTACACAGAACCTCTTATTTTTTGATATATATTCTAACAAATATATGTATATTTGTCAATTATGATTGTTAATATTTTGCTCAATACCAAGCAGTTTTGCCACCGATATTCCAAAAATATCGGCAAGTGCCACAATTTCAAAATCATTAACCTGTCTAACCTGACCCTCAAGCTTTGAAAGTGATGAAGCGGTCATAACAATTCCTTTTGAATTGAGGTGGTACAGAAGGTCTTTTTGTTTCATGTTATTTATATTTCTGAGCTGTTCTACTCTTTCACCGATCATATTGGCTTTGCCCAGAGGAGTTTTTCTAATTCTCATTACTTTCACCAATCCTTTGTATGCGTCAATTATATCATATTTAAAATAATTTGTCATTTAATTTTATATAAAAAATTGATTTATATTATATTTGTGATATAATATATTTGATCATTTGATTGGAGGAGTAAGATGAGCGCTCATTTTTCTCGTAATCTGTCAATGTTGACCGATTTTTACGAATTAACAATGTCAAACGGCTATTTTAGAGAAGGCAAAAAGGATACTGTCGGTATATTTGACCTGTTTTTCAGAAGGGTTCCTGATGACGGCGGATTTGCCATTATGTGCGGACTTAAACAAATTATCGACTATATTACTGATCTTTCCTTTGATAGTGATGATATTGCTTTTTTAAAGCAAATAGGGTTTAATGACGACTTTTTAGATTATCTAAGAAATTTCTCTTTTTCATGTGATGTTTGGGCGATTCCCGAGGGTACTCCTATTTTTCCCAACGAACCGGTTTTAACGGTGAGAGGACCTATTATTGAGGCACAGCTTATCGAAACGCTTGTACTTATCACCTTTAATCACCAATCACTTATCGCAACAAAGGCGAACAGAGTTGTTAGAGCGGCGCAGGGACGTCCGGTTATCGAATTTGGTGCCAGACGAGCACAAGGATACGATGCCGCTATTTACGGTGCTAGGGCTGCTATTATCGGTGGCTGCGCATCAACCTCGTGTGTGCTCGCGGCGCAGAAATTCGGACTTGATCCTGCCGGTACAATGGCGCATAGCTGGATTCAAATGTTTGATAATGAGTACGATGCTTTTGCCGCTTATGCAAGGATTTATCCTGACACCTGCATACTTCTAGTCGATACCTATAACGTGCTTAAATTGGGAATAAAGAATGCTATCAATGTTTTTGACGACGTGCTTAAACCGTTAGGAAAGCGACCTGTCGGCATTCGTATCGATAGCGGTGACATTACTTATTTATCAAAACGAGCTAGAAAAATGCTTGACGAAGCGGGTTATCCCGATTGCCATATCGTCGCGTCAAACTCGCTCGACGAGCATATTATTTCCGATATGCTCTTGCAAGGGGCAAAGGTTGATACTTTTGGCGTAGGCGAAAGGTTGATTACATCGGCATCGGCTCCCGTAATGGGCGGAGTGTATAAGCTGAGTGCAATTGTTGGCGATGATGGAGAGATAATCCCGAAAATCAAGCTTAGCGAAAATGTATCAAAGATTACCACACCCGGATTTAAGTCGGTTTGGCGTCTATTTGACCGTTCAAGTGGAAAGGCAATTGCTGACGTTGTGACACTTTTTGATGAAGAAATTGATGATACACAGCCGTATGAAATATTTGACCCTGAATACACTTGGAAGAGAAAAACAGTTACTAATTTTATTGCCCGTCAGCTCACAAAACCGATTTTTAAAGCAGGCAAATTAGTATATACAGATTATTCAGTGAGCGAAATTCAGCACTATTGTCAAAAGCAGGTTGAACACCTTTGGGACGAGGTTTTACGTTTCGAAAATCCGCATGATTATTATGTAGATTTGTCAAATGACCTGTGGGATATGAAGCACGAGCTTATTAAAAAATGTAGCGAATAATAGGGGAGTTAGGTATGAAGAGAATAGTATCATTACTTTTAGTTTCGTTAATTGTTTTGTCCTTCGCTTCCTGCGGAGTAAAGCAGCAAAACGAGGTTTCATCGCAAACTGTTTCGATAGTAGAATATAATAAATTGGTACCCGAATACGCATCAAAGGGAATGATCGACACAGTGATTTTCCCTGTTGGCGCATCGGTTGACGAGGTAGTTGAACATTATAACGGTGACGGACCTGCCATTGATGAGCACGGGGCACATCTTTCATCTAGTGAAGAAAGCTCGGAAGTGGACACATCGTCAGAGACGGATTCTATTGCCGAAATATCGTCAGAGGCAGTTTCTATACCCGAATTGGATGATGAAATAGTTTATAATTTAACCATTCGTGGCCTCGATACCGGTGACAGAATTATCAAAATGTATGCATACGATACGCGTTATTTTTACTATAATGCGTCACCCATGAGCGGAATTGCATATATTGCACAGTCGATTGATTCATTCGGATACATGATAGGTCATAGCACCTATGCGGATATAAAGGGTACTATTGAAGCACAGCCCGTGTCGGATAAAATTGCTAGTGATGACGATATGTTCTTTATGGTAGAGCCGCTTGTTGATTCAAAGATGCTTTCATATCAGTATGGCGATTATATGCTCAATTTCTTCTTTGACTCAAATGACAAGCTTTTTTATACAACCATATATAATGTTCATGTTTGGACTGAATAATCAAACATAAAATATGAAAAGAGACACCGTTTTTGCGGTGTCTCTTTTCATATTTAAATTGACCGAGTCGATAAGCCGAGTTCTGTCGTGGACAACTATCTATCTAGGCATATAATTGCTTATATGCTCGTGCCACCTTTCAAAAGCACATCGGGCAAATGTATAGCTTTTTATCGGTGTTGCTCCGGATAGGGTTTACATGGCCGCATAGTCTCCTATGCGCCGGTGAGCTCTTACCTCGCCTTTCCATCCTTACCTGAAAAATTCAGGCGGTTTATTTCTGTTGCACTTTCCCTGAGGTCGCCCTCGGCGGCTGTTAGCCGTTATCCTGCCCTGTGGAGCTCGGACTTTCCTCATAACAAAATAAATGTTACGCAGTTGTCTGACTCGCTCAATTTTTGATTGTATCAGATATTATTTTTAGCGTCAAGTGTTATTCTTTAACATTTGAATTTGGCGAATATCCTTGCCGGTGAATTGCTTTATAACGTAATTACCTAAAATTCGCGACATAATTCTTTCGCCGTATTGGCTGTTAATTTCGCTGAGAGAAAGGTTGGTGCTGATAATTGTCGGAAGCGAACGCAAAATTCGCGAATTTATAATATTATAAATTGCCGACGAAATATATGTGGACATGAATTCAGTACCAAAATCGTCTAAAATCAGCAGGTCGCAATCAAGCAGAGCATTGAGGGTATCTCCTTGCTTTCTGCCAAAAGCTTCGTCCTGAATTTGATTAAAAAAGTTCTGCGACGATCCGTAAATTACGCCAAATCCTTTATCAATCGCAACGTTTGCAATCGAAAGAGATAGGTGAGTTTTGCCGAGTCCTGTTCGACCAAGGAACAATAAATTCTTTGACGTGGTGTTAAAATTATCGGCGTAATCCTTGCTGAAATTTAAAATTTACTGCATATTGCTTCGTGCGTCATCGGGATAAAGCGAGATGTCAAATGAGCCGAAACTCGACCTTTCGAGAGGCATTTTTTCGCACAAATCGTTGTAATAATATTCCTTTGCTATTTTCTTTACACATTCGCACAATTCACCGTTAACATATCCCGTGTCATTACAATTTTTGCAACAATAATTTGGTTTAAGCGAGGATGCGGAAATATTATATTTGCTTAAAAGCTCCTGCTTGTCTCTATCAATCTTTTCATATTCGCTTTTAAGATTGATTATCTCGTCAGCTCCGCTTAATTTTACCGCACTTTTAACCGCTAATAGTCCGAGTGCGTTCATTTTATCGTCAAGTTCTTTTATATCGGGATGTGCTAGATATACAGAAAGCAAATTATTTTTTGCTATCTCGTCGGCGGTTAGACGAAGCTTTGCAACATCAGCGAGGGCTTTTATGTAGTATTCTTTTTTGTAACCCATAATTTCCTCCTTTTATTTGCCAAAAAGTATTTTTTCAATTTCGTCAATGCTGTATGATTCTTTTTCCTTTTCAACTTTCTTGGCTTCAGGTTTCTTGTTGATTGCATCGAGGGTTTTAATCCCGTTTTTATGCCATGCCATTAGTATTGAGTTAATGTACTGCCAACTATATTTTTGCGTGTGGTCGATGCATTCATCATAAGCGGCTTTAAGCATTTCTCGGCTAAATTTCCATTCAGAAACCCAGTTCATAACAGCGTCCATTTCTTTTTTACTGGGCTTTCTTTTTTCTATGCCCATTACGGCGCAGACAGTTTTCCATGCTTGAGATTCGTTGCGCATTTTAACAATTTGCTTATCGGCTGATTGAACGTCAGTTACGCCGTCGTTTATCCACTTGACAGCCGTTTGTTCAATAAATCCTGCGGTCAAGCGATCCTCGCTGAGTGCGTATTCAATTATCATTAAGATTACTGATACGTTGAGCCCTTCATTATCATAGAGCCAAACGAGAGTTGATGCCTCGTTTTGTTTAAGCATTCTGCCGAATTTAACCTGCGCCTGCTGTAATAAAAAGGCAATGTTTTCATCCTCGACGCCACGTTTTGTGATTTCGTCACGTGATGGTTTTTGAATGTTTAAGACGGCCGTCTTTTTTTCGGTTGTAGTGGGTTCAGCTTTTGCTCCTAAGGAAACAAAGACACCGTTGTTTATCCAATAGGTAATTGAGTCGGTTATGTCTCTTTCGTCGAGTCCGGTTGCTCGTTTTATATTATTTATATCATAGTTTTGGATGCCGTTTTTTAGTACGTAAAGTAATACTTTTAGCTGAGCTTCGTTGGATAATTTGAGATGCTTGTCAGCTACAACGGTCGGCACCGCGAACATATTGAGAAAATGCTCCTGATTCAGTGCAAAATCCATATTACACCTCATTGTTTTTATGTTTAAAATAGGGGATTGCAAGTATTCCGACCAATGTTCCAATTCCGTAAAATAAATGCATTAGAAAGAAAATTGGGAATAACGGATAGGGGAAATGTCGGTTGCTCTTATAGGTTAGTGACTTTAAACCATATAATATCGCCGCAGTGAAGTAAAGTGATAAAAGTAAAATAAGCGGCCATACCGAAATTAACGAAAAAACACTGCAACCAATCAGTGCGAGTATAAATAAAAATGGAACAAAGTTATACAGAGAAAAGCATTTTGGCTGAACTGACATGGTAAGTCCGATCCAATAACCGTTTCCGTATTTTTGTTTGAGCATGGTTTTGAGGTTGCTACGTACATGGTGGTACGAAACAATATCATCGCAAAGACAGAATTTATATCCCGCTTTTCTCATTCGGTAATGCATATCGTTATCTTCAGTGCGGCGGAGTGCTTCGTTATAGCGTCCAACTTTGTCAAAGACTGACTTTTTATATGCCGCGTGGGCAAGTGTGACGGTATATTGCTTTTCAAATTTGCGACGATAAACGGCAATTCCACTTCCAAAAGCGGAGCTTTCGGCTGCGGCAAGTGCTGCCTTCCACGTTGAATCGTTATCAAATACAGTGATGCGCTGACCGCCTACAATATCCTCGCCATTCTCAATATTTTTAACGTTTTTTTCAATAAAATCGTTTGGTATTCTCGAGTGAGCGTCAACGCGAAGTATAATTTCGCCTTGTGCATTATCAAGCGCAATATTCCATCCCGCAGGAAGCACCTTTTTAGGATTATCGAGTGTTTTACACCACGAAAAATCGTTATTGTTCTTAAAATTATCAAATATCTCGGCTGTATTATCGGTTGAGTTACTGTCGACTAAAATAACCTCGATTAAATTATGGTCGAATGTCTGATTTTTCAGATCGGCTAATATGTTATCAAGATGCGCTGCGGCATTGTATGCAATTATGATAAATGAAACCTTTGGCGCCACAAAGCACACCTCCATATACATAGTTAATTACATTATATAATACATTATCGGTAATTACAACTGTTCAATTATAACAAAAATTACAGGGTTAGTTAAAATTAACTAACCCTGTAATTACTTATGTGGAAATTATTTAATTGTGTTTGTCTGCGGCTTATAAGATGTGTGGAGAATCTTATGTGCCTTGTGGCTACCGGGCTTTTCGAAGTACTCATCATAGATGGTTTTGATCATCGGATTCTTATGAGACTTTCTGATAGCCATTGACTTATCCTGGTCATAAAGTGCCTTTGCACGAAGTGCCTTGATGTCGGTAGTAGCCCATTCGCTCTGGGTGTGGATCGGCTGACCGCCACCATTGATACATCCGCCGGGGCAACCCATGATTTCGATGAAGTGATAGTTCTTTTCGCCGTTCTTAACTGCGTCGAGAACCTTCTTAGCGTTATCAGCGCCGCTAGCAACTGCAACGTTAACTTCGAGTCCGTTTATGTTGTAGGTTGCTTCCTTAACGCCTTCGAGACCACGAACTTCGGTAAATTCATAGTTTTCGTTGTCCTTACCGGTGAGGGTATCGACAGCTGTACGGAGAGCAGCTTCCATAACGCCGCCTGTAACACCGAAAATAACAGCTGCACCGGTATCAGCACCGAGCGGATTGTCAAATTCTTCGTCAGGAAGCTTTGCAAACTGGATGCGTGCCTTCTTAATCATACGAGCAAGTTAGCGAGTGGTGATTGTAGCGTCGAGATCAGGTACGCCTGCTGCTGACTGATCATCTCTGGCGATTTCGTACTTTTTAGCGGTACAGGGCATAACAGATACCGAGAAGATGTCCTTCGGGTCGATACCGTTCT